>AP018319.1:0-300000 GCA_003990705.1 Nostoc sp. HK-01 | reverse complement strand
AAGCTTATGGGAAATCAACGCAATTAGCGGCAATAGATGATGCAATTCGTACCGCCAAATTCATCCGCAATAGCTGTATTCGGCTATGGATGGATGTTCAAGGCACGAGTAAAAATGACTTGCAGAAATATTGCGCTGTACTTGCGGCTAATTTCCCCTTCGCAAATGAACTCAATTCAATGGCTCGTCAAGCTAGTGCTGAACGGGCGTGGTCATCGATCTCCAGGTTTTATGAAAACTGTAAAAAGGGCATCTCTGGCAAGAAAGGTTTTCCCCAATTCCAGAAAGATTGTCGCTCGGTTGAGTACAAATCTACCGGATGGAAGCTTGCAGATAATCGCAAATCCATAACCTTTACTGACAAAAAAGGTATTGGTCGTCTAAAACTCAAAGGGACTCGTGATTTGCATTTCTACCAACCCAACCAAATCAAACGGGTGAGATTGGTAAAACGTGCAGATGGTGTATATGTTCAATTTTGTGTTGATGCAAACCGTTCTGAAAACATAGAAGCAACTGGTAAAACAGTGGGCTTAGATGTTGGATTAAAAGAGTACTACACCGATTCTAACGGGTTGGTAGTTGAGAACCCTAAATTTTTGCGTAAAGGCGAGAAAGTTCTCAAACGTTCACAACGCCGTGTTTCTAGAAAGGTAAAAGGCTCAAAAAATCGGGGTAAAGCTAGGCAGCTTTTAGGTAATCGCCACCTCAAAATAAGTAGGCAACGTAAAGACCATGCGGTGAAATTAGCACGGTGCGTAGTTCAGTCCAACGACTTGATAGCCTACGAAGATTTGAGGATTAAAAATATGGTGAAAAATCATTGTTTAGCTAAGTCTATTAATGACGCATCTTGGTATCAGTTTCGTGTCTGGGTTGAGTATTTTGGTAAAGTATTTAAACGTGTCACGGTTGCGGTTAATCCGCAATACACAAGCCAAGAATGCTCTAACTGTGGTGAAATTGTGAAGAAAACACTATCCACTAGGACACACGTTTGTAAATGTGGTTGTTCGATGGATAGGGATGAAAACGCAGCCAGGATCATCCTTAGTCGAGGATTGGGTACGGTAGGGCATACCGGAACCTTTGCGCTAGACGCAAGCAACGCTTGGGGAGATGCAACCTCTACTCTTGTTGGTGAAAGCCTGTATGAGCAAGTTATGTCTTAGATCCAAGAACCCCGTGCGTTCACGCCGGGGAGTGTCAATTGAATTTAGTAAGTATTGCAAAATCAGGAGGAAAGCCTCATCGCCATCCAAAAGCAACTAATTAACTCACAAATCAAGTCACCCCAAGTTTTCTTGATTGATCACGAAAATAACAATCGTGGTTTAATAAATACTAACGAAGCTTTAGAATTAGCCGAAAGCTTAGAGCTTGATTTAGTTGTAGTTTCTGAAGGACAAGACGCTCCAATCGCCAAGATTCTCAACTATGGTAAGCTTCAGTATCAAAAGAAAAAACGTCAGGGACAAAGTGCTAGACCAACCGTGAAAGAAGTTCGCCTACGTCCTAATATTGGTGCTGCTGATTATAACTTACGTATTGAGCAAGCTGTTAAGTGGTTAAGTAAAGGCGATTCGGTTAAATTTGCTATTCGCTTACGTGGTCGAGAAAATCAATATCGTGAACAAGCTGGTGAATTGTTAGAACGGATAGCCACTGCCTTAAGCGAAGTAGGTAAAGTTCAATCACTTGATAAACGTTCGCTGACTGCTCAAATTATTCCTGCTTAAATTAATTTCCTAGCTGTTGTATTCGGATTGTTCACAATTAAAAATCCGAGCTAGTTTAGCATTAACAATGCCATAGCTGTTCTGGACTTTTACCAGGGCAGCTTTGCTCTTGTGGAGTTGATATAAAGGACTTTTTGGCTGCTGTCCCTGATATACAATGTCAGGATCGTAATCTTCAGTTTTCGGCTGGGTGGACTCTGGCTCAATTGCTTCCCCTACTGGCAACTTCTGTTCTACTGATGAATTTTATCGGATTGCGGGTGGGTGTGGGTGTGGGCGATCGCTGCTAGAGGTTGGCGGCGTAACCATCGCTTTATTCTGCTTGGGTAAGCCTTTGTTGATATTCCTGATATTCTTGATTTTTATGCTGCCAGTATTTATCTACCGTTTCTTTGGCAACCACAGCACTTTCATATTCATCTCCACCCTGGCTGATTAGTCGCGCTTTGGAGTGTTTACGTAAATCAGAAACTATTTTTCCATTCACTTTACGTGTTTTTGACCAATCTAAAACTGCTTCTGGATAAGAACTGTTACTAATATATTTTTCAGTCAGAATGTCTTGTAAGCTGTACCCTTGGAGTTCCGGTATCCAGTAATAAATAAAACTTCCATCTGGGTCTTTCTGGGAAATATTTTTGTTGGGGTTATATATTCTAAAAGTGTCGCTCAATGGATTAGTTACGCCAGATTGCATTTGCCACTGCCAATTATCTATTGCTAAATCACCATCTACTAAATAGTTCATATAATGTTTAGCCCCGTGATGCCATGAAATCCCACAGTTAATTGTCAAGAATGTGGCGCACATCGCTCTCATGCGGAAGTTCATCCATCCCATTGCTTTAAGTTGTCGCATACTTGCATCAATCAGAGGAAAACCTGTCCGACCCTGTTGCCATGCCTCAAATAGTTCCTGCTTTTCTGGTGACAACGGTTCTGGAGTGTATAAATTATCAAATTCTTTGTAGCGATTCTTGTAAGCAATCTCCGGATGAAAATATAGTCTTTGAGTAAAACTATCATGCCAGCGCAAACGGTCACGGAATGTTTTTAATGAAAACTCTGCTTTGGGCTGATGTTTTAGTTCGGAGGCTTTGAGTTTCGTTTTTTGATAGACACCGCGAACCGAAATAGTTCCAAAAGTTAGATGGGGGGATAAATGTGATGTTGCACCCATTTGTGACAACATTGGACGTGACAGCTTCCAGTGGTATCCTTGATATCTACTCTTCAAGAATGAGTCTAATGTTGAGATTGCTTGTGTTTCTCCCCCTAAAAAGTAAACTTTCTCTACTGCCCAAAAATGATGATATTTCTGTTTAAGCTCTTCAAAAGTTAACTGCGGTAATTGAACGTTTAATGAAGGTGTATTGATAACAGACGGTATTTGGTGTTGGGGTTGTCTTTGGTAATTGTAATATTGCTCAAACCACTCATCGCGCTTTTCGTACAACTGTAGAAAGTTGTTTAATCCAACATAGTAATCAAGTTTTAATTCTTTGTAGAAATCGATTACACTTTTGTCTCGACTAATTCCATACTCTACTTGCACATCTCGATTAAACCAAAGCTTTGGGTTATACCCACAGTTGATTAACTGTTTAGTCAACTCTTGCAATATTTCTCTAGAATTGCCTTCAAATAAGTATAATTTACTTCCTAATTTTCTCAAGTTTCTGTCTAAGTTTTCTAGTGATTCAAACAAAAACCTGACTCTACTTTTTCCCACATCAGCCCAGGTATAAAACCAAGGATCAATGATAAACAATGGTAAAACTGCTGCACCATCAGCAGTTGCCAACGTCACTATCTCGTTATCTGTTAGCCGCAAATCTCGACGGAACCAAAGAAGGTGCATATTTCTACTTTTTCCCTTACAATACATTTGTACCAAAGGAAGGGGAGTTTTTCTACTCTACTAATTAGATTGGTTACAACTCATTCATTACGTATTCAAACAGTGGCAGTTGTATTACCTGTTTTTGTTTTGCGTTTTCTAGATTAGACAATGCAATTCCTAACAATCTGATACTACGGTTTTCTAGCTCAACCGCCTCAAACAGTTCTGTCGCTATGGCAATGATAGTTTCTAAATCACGCGTGTAATTAGCTAAAGCCTTACTGCGAGTGATTTGTTGATAATTAGAGAATTTGATTTTTAACGTTAACGTCCGTCCTCTTGTGGTGTTTTGTTCTAGCCGTTGTTGTACAATTTGAGCAATTTGTTCGAGTTCATATAACATTTGCAGGCGATCGCTCAGATTAACCGCAAATGATGTTTCCGCACCAACAGACTTGCGGACTCTGTTCGGCTCAACTATTCGGTCATCTTCTGCCCTGGCTATCTTGTAGTAATGATGTCCTACCTTCCCAAAATGTTTTGTTAACTCGGCAAGCGATCGCCTCTTCAAATCTGCGCCTGTATGTATACCCAGAGAGTGCATCTTGGCTGCTGTGACTTCCCCTATGCCATGAAATTTCTTAATTGCTAACCCTTCCACAAAAGCGATTGCATCCTCCGGTAAAATCACCGTTAATCCGTTGGGCTTGTTCTGTCCTGATGCCATCTTTGCCAGGAACTTATTAATCGACACCCCGGCTGTTGCTGTTAGAAGGGTTTCTTCCATGATTGCAGCTTTGATGTGTCTGGCAATGGTGTAAGCGTAGGGAATATTTTGCTTATTCTCTGTCACATCTAAATACGCTTCATCCAAGGCTACCCCTTCGACACAATCGGTGTAGCGTCTGAATATTTCGTGGATTTTAGCCGATACTTCTCGGTAGACATCAAATCTCGGTCGCACGAATATTAGCTCAGGGCATTTATTTATGGCTGTTATTGATGGCATAGCTGAGTGGATGCCGAATTTCCTGGCCTCATAGCTGGAGGCTGCGACCACTCCCCTTTGACTTGGACTGCCACCAACTACTAATGGTTTGCTTCGGTATTGCGGATTATCCCGTTGCTCAACTGATGCGTAAAACGCATCCATATCCACATGGATAATTTTCCGCATCGTTTTAGTTGTTGAGACATCACACATTTATACTTGCGGTCTTCTTCAAATAAATACGTGATTGAGATTTATATCCCTCAATTCTGCCTCATTATAGTACATTAGCACTATATTTTGGCTCTTGCTCTTGCTCTTGCTAAAACAATCGTTGTCATCCGGGAACCGTTAGGGGAGTACCGTTATCCTTGGGTTTCAATTTCAGAATAAACGGAACTGCTTTTAAAGCCCACTTAGATGCACAGGTATAAGAAGCTGCTGATTCTCCAAAGCAAATACTCAACATATCTGTATGAATAATCCCTGGATTCAATGGAATAGCTGCCATCCCCACAGGTAATTCTTGTGCTAAAGACCGCGTTAACCCCTCTATTGCCCACTTAGATGCACAGTATGGTGCTACTTCTGGTGAAGTCGAACGTCCCCAACCAGAACTAAAGTTGACAATGATACCTTGTTGCTTTTCTAGCATTGCTGGCACGAAATGGCGAATTACATTCACTACCCCTTTAATATTGATATCTATTAACTGTGAAAATTCCTCGGATGGTATCTCCCACAAAGGTGCTGGTGGGTTAACGATGGCGGCGTTATTAATCAATATATCTGGTGGCTCATATTTAGCCAGTATCTCTGTTGCCCAATTTTTTACCAAAAACATGGGTTTGAGGTTCCTCTTTGGAAGTCTAGAGAGATTGAGGGAACAGTCAAAACCCTAACCATTAAACGCACACCGTTGGGTGAGTTGTTTATGGTTGTGGTAGTTGATGAGGGGAACAAACTAGAAGTTGAAGTTAAGACGGGTAAAATCGCTGGCTTTGATTTTGGATTGAAAATATTCCTCACTTGTTCAGACGGTACTAAAATTGAATCACCCCAATTTTTCAAGCAGTCACTCAACGCCATCAAAATATACAGCAGACAGCATTCCAAAAAGTTGAAAGGCTCATCTAATCGTGAACGAGCTAGAAAGAATTTAGTACGTCGATACGAAGATGTTTCTCATCGTCGGCTTGATTGGTTTTGGAAGTTGACACATCATTTGACTGATAAATTTGATGTGTTATGTTTTGAAACACTAAACCTCAAAGGAATGCAGCGTCTTTGGGGGAGAAAAATCTCTGATTTGGCGTTTGGAGAGTTTCTACAAATACTAGAATGGGTTGCCAAAAAGAAGAAAAAGAGGGTTGTTTTCATCGACCAATGGTATCCCAGCACTAAGACTTGTTCTTGCTGCGGCCATGTTTTAGAAAGTCTTGATTTGTCTACTAGAGAGTGGTGCTGTCCTTCCTGTCAGTCATTAAACGGCAGGGATGAAAACGCATCTCAGGTAATTTGTGCAGTCGGGGCATCGACTGTTGGGTTAGGTGATGTAAGTCGGTTTGAAACTGCAATTGCTGTTTGAGCCTAGAATCCCCACACCTCTAGGCTGGGGAGTATGTCAATTGTTCTTCATTTGCTACATCTACAGTTGCAAAGTCATTCGGCGCACCAAAGCTATCTTTCATTTTTTCAATCGCTGCCGCCGAACGAGCGCAACCAATCACTGTATGACCCTGTGCAATAAAATCCTCGCTCATCGCGTAGCCTAAACCTTTACTTACGCCCGTTATTAAGATCCGCTTGCCCATAATTATTTTCCCTACTCTGAGTTTTTTGTAGCGGGAGTTTACTTATCTCCCTGGTGAGGATAATAGTATAGTCATCATCTTGGCTACTGATTTTTTAATCAACCATGAATCTTCCATTTGATTTAGTAGAAACTGTTCATGATGTTAACGGTCAGCCCTTTACAGTTAACACTACTGAGGCTGATGTTTTTTGCTCTCTTCCAGCCAATCTTCAACAAATTCTTCGTGACGCTCACTTTGAAAATTACTTAGATGATCCTGAAATTAACGACTACGTGCTTGGCATACTTAACAAATTTCAGAGCTTAGACATAGCTGAATATTTACCTGACAACAATTGTTGGATTCTCACCTCTAAAGGTTTATTGATGCGTCAAGAAATTTTTGGATTTTGACTGGAGCGATCGCTTGACTACAGCAACTTATTCTTTACAATCACTTCTTCTTCCCATCAAGCCCATACTCCCGTTCCACCGTCCCCAACAGCCTCGCCTGTAATCCTGACAAATACGGCTTCGCCTGTTTCCCCAACCCCTGCAATAGCCAATCTACTGACGGATCATGGTCTGCCACCTGATGCAATCGCCGCAATCGCATACATAACTGCTGCATTGATTTACAGTCATCATCTAGCAGTTCTAACGATTTTAGATGTTCAATTTTGACTGTGTATTCCCCGTCCCAAGTTTGGACAGTACAACTGTAATCGCCAACATTAATTATTACACCCCAGCATCCGCCCTTACCTCGTAAATCTGGGTTATCTTTCGGGATGAGAATGCAGATTTCGCCTTCGCGGTAGGGATTCGGGATTTTTGTGCGTTCTCGAATTTTATCTACAACACTTTGGACTATGCGACCAGAGGGGATTTTATTTCCCGCTTCTTCTACTGCTTGCTCCCAAACATACGCTTGTTGGGATGGTTCTAGCTCGGCTTTCGCTAATGAACGCACCTGTCTTTCACTTGTCGGCAGAGGTATTTGCCGACCAATGGTCGGCAAATGTTTTTGAAGATTCTCATACACTGTTGTAGCTGTCATCTTCAAATAAGCAGCATCACGGCTATAACCAAAGCGATCGCGGCAATACTCCTCAAATGTTTTGTGCGTTGAACGATAAAGACGGCGATCTCGCAACTCCATCAGTGCTTTCCCTGCCGCATAAAACGCTGTTTCTACTTTCTCCTCTAACCGATGGCGATCGCGCTGTTCCTCCTGGGTCAACTCTGGAACTTCTACCGCCGCCACTTCAACAGTAATTACTTCTGCTTGTTCCTGCTTGGGCTGCTTTGTTGTTGGCTTTGTCTGTTTAGAATCCGAGTGAGTAGATTTCATCCGTCTAGAAGATGGGTTGTTCATTACCCTACCTCCAGGCTGATATGGCTGAGATAAATATTTCTTTGTGTCATCATGAGAATAGTCTTAATTATTCCAGCCCCAGTCCTTAGCTAAGGTTGGGGTTTTTCAACGCTTCTTCTATCTTTGCATTTCTGCTGCTTGTGACAATGTGTTCAATTTAAATTTCCAACACTCATTACATTTCTACAATTCCTGAATATCTGGGCATAGAACACCAATTAGGGCTGGGCAGACCACTCGTATTTGCCCTTAATCTGTTGTATCCTATTTATTCTGTGTGATTTTAGTCCTGATTTTTCACACTAGCTTTTACGTTCTTTCTGGGGCTGCTTCAAAAGCTGTATCTCTGGGTAACTCCGCTCTTTTTCGCCACTACTTTTTACATTTTTTAACTCTTATGAAAATCATCAAAAAATCTGACAAGCTTACCCTTAGACAAATGCGGGAAATCGAGTTAGCCGAAGACCAACTTCTTCAAGCTGCTGATCCAGTTCCTCCTTCACCACCTGTAATCGAGCAACCTATAACTGTTGCCCCAGAAGCTCAACCTAGCTATATCCCATTACTCGATAATCCTCCGGTTCAGTCTGTGGGTAACTCTGGCTGGCAGGTTTCTGATGTCTGGCGGGATTTGCGGGTAGATCGCTTCTGCGATTGATAATCTATCTATAGATAGTTGCAATAATTAACGCATATATCATCTATGCGTATCAGTAGTCAGCTAAAGTAGGCTACTGATTTGTTTTAGGTTCTACTAGAGTTGAAAAAATTTGTAGTAAATTCTTACCTAGTAATACTCACGGGATTTATTTTTTTTCAAAGGTATAGTCATATACTTTTAATATTTATGTGTATTACTGTGAGATATCATGTGAAGTTTGATGGTGTTAGGACGTAAGCAATTTCGATTATTAATGTTTTTATAACATCATCATTTCTGCTTGATACATAAAATGCTTAAGTTCAGCTTTAAAATCAGGATCTTAGGTTGTAGATTTTGGCTTTATTTGAAAGTGTAGTGATTAGCTAATTCACACTTCTAGTAAATTTATTTTTTAGCATTTAAATAATTCTCAAAATTTAGTATTTTTGACTGGTAATAGTAATTACTTTTAAATGCAGTCTTACCTTTTATTGGCAAGCGTCTAAAGATAGATAAATTAAGATTCTTTTCTATCTCCAGATGTATTGACTATTTACTCATTTAAAAATAGACACATAAACAAATTAATATGATTTAATATTAAATCTCTCAAGGTTGATATTATCTAAAAATATGTTAAAGTCTGTATAAAATATTTATGAATCTACCTTCTGATTCAATTTATTAAAAAACATCTAATGTCTGACGTTAGATATTAAATAACAGCTAATTGTAAATCTCAATTTTAAATATGAACAATTACTTCTCTCCCTATAAACCAGCATATACTTTATCTGAAAGATTTGAAAGATTCAGTGCTATTCTCACTGCTACTTCTACCGTTGCTTCACATTTACTTCTGCAAACTAGAACTAAGTTTGCTGCCTCTGTGGAAGTTACAGATCGCTGTAATGCTGGATGTCATTATTGCTACGTCTATCGCTTGTAAGAATCTACGCATATATGGGCAATAATGCTCAAATCTATGTAGAAGGAAGTTAGCGATTTATCTTCTTTAGAAATCGTCTTTAACACCGAGGCTTGCTCCTGTCAGATTACTCCGACCTTTGCTTGACCAAAGACTCCCAGTTAGAGATGGCATAAAAGTCATGACGCTTAATGCCAGATTTCCGAATTAACTTATTTAGTTGATTCCACAGGCTCCATACGTGCTTTCCATCCTTCACGGAGAGATAGGCGGTTATGGAGCTGCAATCCGTTTTCTCATAGACTTTGGAGGGTGATTGAAAAACTGTTTTAAATCACGGCTTTTTACTTGGTAACAACTAGCAGAGCGTTTTTTCGCTTTCAACCAGCCCTGCTTTATCCAATAAATAATCGTGCCAGTATCTAGAGAAAGGTTTTTAGCAATTTCACGACAGCTATAGTTATCCAAAGTGGGGCGTATAGAGTAACCCAAAGCATTAAGTTTATTAGCGATGGCTAATTCTGTACGATGAAAACCTCGTCTTTTGAGGCGAAAAGCAATTTGTTTTACTGTGTGTGTTTCTGCCATTTCATAAAGAGTTGCTAATTCTGGTTCTGTCCATTTGATGCTCATGACTCAATCTCCAAATTCTCAGTCAAGCAAGCTTTTTGGTATAGCGACTCAACCAATTCGCAATTCGGAATTCGCAATTTATTGAGCTTGTTAGTTTTGAATTAACGTTTTTTACTGTGTATAGAGACTTGGACTCGATTCAAGTTCCAATTCCAGATAAGAAAGTGCAGTCTCAGCATCACCAACAGTTAAATCAGGCTGATACTCAAGTGTTAAATATTCAGGATGATTTGCAATTTCTCTAATAAGGAATTTTGCACCATTAACTAAATCGTGCAGAAATGGATAACACGCTTCCTGGGGCTGTTGGATATGTTTTTCGTCAGTAGAGTTAGCTGTTACAACAATTGCAGGAATAGACTCTAATTGATGTTTTAGTGATTGAATTTGACGCTGGTAATTCTGAATTTCTGCCTCTAACATTGTTTTTAATTCTTGTGCTGAAAGCAGTTTGATATGTTCTTCCGTGCGATGTTCTTCATCTTCACCATTCTTGTCTGCCAACATAATGTAATGCCAGCCTACGCCATATTCATTACCTAAATATGTATCTTCGGCGTAGTATTTCATACCTATAATCACACCGAGTTGTGTGCGTCCACCGAAGCTAAATCGAGGGTATTGCCAATCTTGGGGAATTGAGAGTGTTTGTTGCATTGTTTTATCTATGAATGAAAAGATTTGTCAAAAATTAGGACAAAAATACTAATGTCTGTCCAATGCCAGGGGTTATATTTGAAGCGAATCAGTCATTGGTGTAAGTAGCCCTCATTTGTCACTTTTGTCAGAGAATAATCTAGGAGGCTTACAGCATAAGGCTTTGACCAAAAAAGCTTGATTTGGGACATTCTATTAGAAAATAAATGCTCAAACACTTGTTATATATAAAGTTGAAAATTTGCCTCAAATTTTTCTTTTCTCAGAGTGACAGAACAGGGGTAGTAAATGGTAGATGTGCAGGGTGAATGAGGTGCAGAGGAGAAATTTTCTCTTGTCTGCACCTTGCCCCATTCCCTGAACTAGACTTGTCCGAAAACACCAAAGCCATACTGTTCAAAGCTTTGAAGCAAAACTTTGATATTTGCGTAAAAACGCAGTTATAAGGTTTTGAGATAGTTAGTGATAGTTTAGAGGCATAAAAATCAACTCCTAATTTATAAAGATTTATGATTATTACTACTAGCTAACCTGGAAGAACTAAGCTACCTATTCTCAATCTAACTAACCCACATACTGTTAAAATAATTTGCTCATAAGTATCGAGTTTTAAGCGGAATCTTTGTGAAACAATCCGAAATATTTTAAGTAATCTAATCAAATGCTCGATGAATATTCGATTGCTAGACAAAGCCTTATTTTCATCTTTTTGCTGTTGAGTTAATTCTCGTTTTGGTTTCTTTTTATGAGGAGTAGTGATGTTTTCGCCTCCTTGAAAACCTTTATCCCCTGAAAAAGGTTGAGATTCATCAAATTTATTTTGAGATTGGCGAAACAATTTTATATCTGCTGTTGGCCCAGGAACGCCCACTTCCACTTCCACAATATCCTTACCTTCTGGCATCCCAATCATTAGACTTTTTAATGTATGTTGTCTCTTCTTACCAGAAAAATATTTTTGTTGTTCTTTTTGGTCAGAGTCCCTATATATTGGCTGTTCTAGACTATCCACTAATAGCCTAAAATTCGTTAATGCTTCTTGCACAAATTGTAAATCGCTCTCATTATTTGAGACTTGTTCTAATAAACTAGCTGGTAAAACATCTCGCAGTATTGATATCCAATAATGAAAAGTATCGTTGGCTTCTGTCTTCGATACCCCAAATAACATTCCTAATACTTGAAATGTTGGCATCTGTCTGAGATAAAATAGGCATAAACATACTTGTTCTTCGGTCGATAACTTTTCTCTACGACCACCACCAGCCGAATTAATTCTTATTTTTTGGCTTTGGAATTTGGTTTTCCTTTCCTGATGGCTTTTTATGGCGCAATTTAATAATGATTTTAGTTGCTCGTAACTAATCCCTAAAATTTGTTTTGTTCTATGTGGATATTTCTCGATATAATCAAAAACCATAACTAATATTGAAAAATGGTAGACGCTCAATTTCATGTTTTACCATTTTTCTTTTCCTAAGTTAATATTTCGGACAAGTCTACTACATCGCTACAACCAGCTCACTATCGAGCAATTCTTTCAACTCCACACAAGGCAATTGCTCAAGCGGCCGATATTGCAAATATTCGTCAAGCGCCGTACACTCTGCCAAGTCTTCTCTGGATAACCACCACACTGCGTCTGATGCAGATTCACAAATGATTTTCTGTTGACGAGCGTTAGAGGTGCTTGTGAACCACCAAGTACCTTTGGTTTCTCCAACTTCGCCTAATTTCTCGTCGCCTCTGTAGATTCCATCATCCAGCAGTTCTAAGCTAAAGTTCTCACAAGCTTGAGCAATCTGCACCAAGATTTCATTCCCAGTTGTAGCGGCTAGGGTTTCTTCTTCCTGAACTGGTAATGAACCATCTTTGTGATGTGTGCAGATGTAGCGGTAACACCTACCCCAAGCATCAGCACGAAATTCTTCTTTGTCGTTGACTATTACCAACCAGGGCTGAGTGACAAAATCGCTATGGTCATAAGTGATTTGGGCGATTAACTGACCGTTGGCGTAAATCTCATGATGGTAGAGGTCGATTTCAATGCTGGTAAATTCTTCTGGTGCGATTGTCTGGGCTTGGTCAGCAATGTACTGATTGAGTTCTGTTTGAGCTAGGGTTTGCTCATCTACTGCTTGCTGTCTATATATTGTGTAAGGCATAATAGAAGTCCTTATCAAAGGGTAAAAGGCGATCGCAATGTTTCTCAGGCAGGCGGTCGTCTTTGTTTTTGTACTTCTATTTTAGCTACTACTAGTATCTAAGTCAAGCGGATCTATAAAATTCGTTGGTGCTTCTATTTCAAATAAAGGTACTAACTCATCTACTGGTATTTCTAATACTTTACACATCTTTATTACTTTTTCTAAAGCTACTGTTTGAGCAATATTATTTTTACCACTATCGCCTAGAAGCTTTTTAGTATAAGCAATAGATATTCCTTCTAACTCGGCATCTACTAAAATTTTGTGGACTTGATACGAAGAAATCTCTGTACCAAATTTTGCTTTGAGTAAAGCTTTCAATAGCTTTGCTCTTCCTTCTCCCCAACTAACATACGGTGCGGCTGATGCCAAAATCAGCATAATTTTTTGCCCCATTTAGATACTCTCAGTGCTATATTAACAGCAGTGGATACTAAAAGTATCCGCTCAAATTGAAAGCGATCGCCCGCCGGAAAGCACTGCGATCGCTTCGCTCAATCTATTCAAAAAAGTGAGCTAATTATTATGCTGACACAATTTTGGCATGGTCTAAAATCAGGCTAGATGCTCACTTTGGCAAATTGCGACCCCAACTGTTTTCGTGCATTTACCAATAGTGGGCAATAATTATGCTGACACTAGACCGTGAAACAACATCAGCACCCAGCTATAAAATTCTCAACACCAGCATCAAAGAAACCTTCACTGCTATTGACCGCTTCGAGTGGCAAGCAGTTGATGAAATTCTCCAGATGAGGGAACAACAACTGTATCGTGAAGCCGGATACAAATCTTTTGAGGAATACTGCCAAGCTGAATTATCCGCTTGGGGTGGATACCGACGCATCAATCAACTGCTGGGAGCCAAAAAAGTTAAAGACACAGCCGATGAGTTAGGCGAACACATCAAAAATGAGCGTCAAGCCCGTTCGTTAGTGCGTTTGGTCAAGGAACCAGAGAAACTGAAACAAGCCGTTGCGATCGCACTGCAAGAAAACCCTACCCCCAGTGAATCAGACTTTACCGCAGCTGCAAACAAAGTGGTTCCTCGGCCTCCGCGCCAAAAAACTCAGGAACCATTGGTTCCTAAAACTGAAGAACCAATATTTCAACAAACTCAGGAACCAGTGGTTCCTAAAACTAACACAGTAAAAGTTACCTCACCAGCACATCCCCGTTATGCTGAGGAAGGAACCATAGAGGCAGATGCACCGAACAACTGGCAGCAGATTGTCACTTTCGCAGACGGCAAGGAACTGATTAACAATGCTGATTTGTCTCCTTTGAGTAATGAGGCAATCGAGCCATGTACCACCGAGCGAACTTACCCTAAAGAATACGCCGAAGCGATCGCTCAACTGAAGCAGCAGCACCAGCAAGAACTGGAACGGTTAGAGCAGGACTTGAGAATTGGCTTGCTCTCAGAAGCTACAGCCCAAGCCCAGCAGCAAGTTCAAGAACAACTGACCGGGTTACAAAACCTGTTTCAGCAACAGAAGCAAGAGAACATCCAGTTGCAACAACGGTTGTACGAGTTGGAAGGACTAAGGCAGCTAGAGCTTGAGAACCAACGACTACAAAAACGTATTCAGGAATTGGAACACGCTGTACAAGAACGTCCGGCTCAAGAACGAGTCAATACTCTCACCAAACAGGCAACTAAGGCTCTCAACAAACAAGTTAAGCAAGCGTTAGACAAGACTATTGATCTGCGATCACTGGCTATTGAACCACCCAAGGAGAACGCCCAAGAGTGCTTGCGACTGATGGGCATTGCTTTGGGGAATTTAGCCTCTGCTATGAATAATATCCAAGCACTGCAAGCTGCGGCGTTAATTCTGGGCAGTGAACCAACACCACAGGCGATCACATATCGGGCAGAGCAATTGCAGCTACTTCCACAGGCTGTTAGTGACATTCGGGCGGTGCTGTCCAAGCCTGGGTGTAGTTGGTGGGACTATTTAGAAGTGGCTACAGAGTACGAGGTTATCAAAGCTGACTACTGGGCGGAATTAACCACAGAAGAAACGGAGTTAATCGCTGCCCTTGAGATAGCTGAATCCTCCAAGATTACGGAACCATTTGTTCCTGACGAAACCCCTGCTAACTCCAACTCTTCTAATTGCGAATTGATTATTGAGCTTGGTTCTATTGTTGCCCATGCTGATCCTTATTTTGCGTTGTATGCGGCCAAAGGTGAAGTTATTGAAGACATGGGGGATGAGGTTTGGGTAGCTTGGCAGCATTGGAAAGACAAGCCCAAGAAGACTGACCGCTATTTCAAAGATGAGTTGCGGCTTTTGTAACCCGTACATTGTAATTTTTTAGACCAGCTTTTCCGAATGCTCAAAACCCAGCGTGAGCGTTGGGTGAGATTATCGTGCGCCAATACTTAGGAGATTGTAAAATGACAGCAACCATTACAAAACCCACCAAAAAGCCTACTAAGGAGAAACCACAATCTCAATACAAGCGACTTCACGTAATCATCCCTATTGAAGATATGCTTTGGGCTTCACAGCAAAAACCGTCAGTTAATCAACTGTGGCAGGAATGTTGGACATCAGACCCGTATGGTTCCCGGTGGATGCCCTTGTCTACAGCTTTGGGCTACAGCAGTTTTATCTGTGCAAAGAAAATTCTCTCTAAAAGTGGGCTATTCATTTTTAAGCCGGACAAGTCGATACAGGACGGACGCGAGACAGTTGGCTGGATGGTGCGGAATTTGCATGGCAGTCGTATGAAAGAGTTCTGGGAGAAAGCCAACGCTGAGGAACCAAATTCTACAAAACAAGAATCAAATGCTAAGAATGCAGAGGTAAATGCTGGCTCTGAAGAAATGCGTTGTTTAAATAAAGCGTCTATCTCAGACAAAACTCAATCAGAGCAAGGGTTCTACAAACCCTCACGAACTATTCAGGAACACCTCACAAACTCTACTGAAGAGTTTGTGAGGTGTGTTTCTTCCACGCAAAATGAAAACTTGCGTGTTGATGAGACGGCGATCGCATCCTTGGGGGATGCGTCACCTCAGACCTTTGAGGGCGTGGAAGAAAAGAAAGAAGAATTACCTGCGGTAACGGACTGCACGACGCTGACGCTTGTAGAAGCTGTGCCGAGCCAGTCTGCTTCGTTGGTGGTGAAGAACCAAAATTTGGGTGATGAACCAGGAACCCATCATGAAGACAAGGTTTCCGCCGCCCCTGCCGATTCAAATCCTGAAAATCTCAGTCAGTCCCAAAACCAAGCTCAACCAAGCCTGTCTGCTTCTCTTCGAGACGCTACGCGAACGTTGGTGGAAAAGAACCAGGAATTGAGTGATGAGCCGGAAATTAGTCATGAAGACACATTTTCCGCCGCCCCTGCTATGTCGAATTTGCCAGCACAGGAACCAAAAGCCCATCATGAAGGTGTTTGTGCTGTAACGGCTGACTCCGATCCCGAAAAATGGTCGTATGAGGCTGTTGTTGAGAGATCGAGGGTGCGGCCTTGGAGAATGGAAAAGCTCAAGATGGCTGAACAATGGCGCGAAAATCCAGGGGATGATTTTTTGATGGAATGCTGGGCGGATGACCCTGCTTTGCGGATTGTGATTAAGAAATTAGTGGCGAAGTGTCAGCATTGGGGTTTGGTCGCAGCAGATGGGCTGTTGGTGAGATGGGAGGGGTAGGGATTACTATGTCAATATTTCTTCGCCTATAATTCGTGCAAGTGGTTTTTTATAAGTGAAGCTGAAACTACTACCGTTTTTAATTACTTGCCTTACTTCTTCGCACATCGTGTATTCGCCTACTCCACTCAAGTTTACCCAAGCTTTAGAGCGAGTAAGTGCAACAAATAACTGGTTACGAAGGCTGACACTGCTTTCATTTTTAGCAATATTGTTAAAACCTATCAGGTAAACCATATAAGCTTCATTTCCCTTAGCCCGATAAATACGCGATACTGTAACGGCTTCTTCTTTCCAAAACTGATTTGGTCGCTTGTCTTGAGAACTTAATTCTTCTGGAAACTGATTGATATCAAGCGCACTAGGGATATAAAAGTTAATCCCATGCTTTTGTAAAGTACGTGCTGCTCGTTTTTGTAAATTAATGCTTTCTTCTTCAGTACCTAACGCAATTACTAAAATATCACGGCTAGGTTTCAATCCATCATCATTAATATTTTGACGAATTTTTTGACTGAGTGCCTCAAGTTCATCTTCGCAAGAATTATAAATATTAAACTTTAATAAATCTCCTTTCCAAAAATAATGTACTGGGTTTGGAGAATGTTTTAGAGGTCTGCTGATAGTAATTTGTTCACCTATTTTCCGAAAGTCGCCCTCAACTTCATAGCCTATATGTTCCCAATCTTTCTTATTGGTAATTCCTGTGAGCATTCCTTCTGGACGTAACCATCCCATGCCAATTGCATGAGCAGCCGTCAAAATATTCCCAGGTGTGCGGTAGCAATGGCGCATAGCATAGGCTTTTCTGATACCGCCTTCATACCAAGCTCCTCCATTCCCTCCTAGTATTTGACTTAATTCTGTGCCTAGTATTTCTTTAGAGGTTGGAACACTTAAAGCATCAAGACTCTGTGCTTCATCGTATGCCCAAATTAAACGTTTAACATCTGGAGTATCAGCTGCAACAGGTCTAAGAGCTTGCCATGACAGCCAGTAAATTGATTGCTTATCTTCAAACTTTAATTGTTGTTCATCTAATGCTAGATCCTGTCCCTCATCAATTAAAATAGCATCAAATATTGGCTTGATTTCATATTCAGCCAAAACTCTTTTGCACAAATATGCTAATTTTTCGGTGGGGCTACCTATTACAGGTTGATTGTGGATGAGATTGATATTTTGTAGATCACAAATAGTCGAGTATAAGCCTGGTTGATTATCTTCTCCCCAAGCGTGTAGTATTTTTAGTCTTGATTTATCAGGTTCGTATTCAACTTCACCATTAGAAAAAAACTTCAGCCATTGATTTACTAGGCTAACAGCTTGGTCATAAAGGCTACGAGTAAAAAACACCAAAGCGATATCCCAATCTGGATGATACCAGTGCATCCAAGCTGCTTTTTGACATAGCAAAACAGTTTTACCAGAGCCAGCAATACCTCGAATACGTTGAGGGCCAGGAGGAATTGACATTCCGATATGAATTTGCTCAATATCTGTGGAACTTACCCATTGTTGTAATTGTTCAATTACCTGACCATGTGGAGCTATTGGTTTAGGTCTTATTTTTTTATCTGGCTTAATAGGAGGTATCGGACTACAAACAATTTTTTGTAGCAAATTCCACTCTTCGTCTTTTAAAAATTTTCCTCCTTGGACTTGACCTGCGTTTTGTATAATTATTTCGACTAAATCAGTTTTAGCTAAATGTTCTTGAAAAAGAATAGGAGGACAAGACATTTGCTCATGAAATCCTCTTTCTATCCATTGCTTTTCAGTAATTGAAGGTAAAGCGACTAAAGCTTTTGCCCTTACTTTATGTTTGAGTAATGAGCGTTGATTACAATAATTAATTAATTGTTGAAGTTGATTTTTAGCTTGGCTATAAGCATTGATAGGTGACTTATAAAATTTTTCAGTAAACCAGTCATAACCTTTTATATATGTAATTTGGTTTATAAAAATATTTTTAACTTCTATAACAATTACACCAAATTCTTGGTCAACAATTAATATATCCGGTTCATAGCATAATTGTTTATCTTTAATGAATATAGGGTACGTCCAAAAGCATAAACAGTTGTCACGGTTATAAAACGCAGAACGAACAGTATCCCAAACTTTTTGTTCAGCTTTTTGTCCAGGAAAGTGAATTGGTTCAGTAGTAATAAACTTAAGTTTATATTCTTGTGTAGTAGATCCCATTGTATCTTACCTGATTAAATATAAAACCATACACGCCAATGGTCTTAAGTAAAATCATCTTTTAATTATCTTGAATAAGACTTCAGAGAAAATACGTTTTTTAGTAAATGCTTTTGATTTTAGACGACCGTAAAATTACTGTAATATTATTATGGCAATGTATTACATAATAACCTGAGCTACAATTTAAACACGAAATAAGTTAAAAATTAAAATTTATGCCAACCTGTGAATACTGTGGAATAGCCTTTGATTTATCCGATGGTATTTATGATGATGGAGATTTTATCTGTGGCAGTTGTATTAATACATTTATATATAAGTCTGAAACTGTTCAAAATAATTCTAAGATAGAATTAAAACCGCTTGCTTCCTCGCATAGTGTTCAAGTAAGCGAAGAAGAGAGGATAAAAAAGCTTAATACAAAAGCTGATAATTTAGCGAAAAATATAGAAATTATGGTAAGAGGGAAGACTAAATCGATTTGTATTAATTCATCAAATAAGAAAGCATTTGACCTAGCTGTTGAACGGTTAGGAATGAAACTTGATGAATTTAATATTGGAGATGACGATGGTTACTTACAAATTAGTTTGAAACACGACATTTAAAAACAATTATGATAATACCGTCTTTACTCAAACGTTCTGAACTACCTAAAAATCATAAAACATAAGTTAAAAGAAATACCTTGCACTCCGCAGTTTCGGCTCAATGCAGAGATTCAGCGCACGGTCAAGCGGTATTGGGAAAATGTGCCGGGTGCGTAGACGCATAGCGGCTTGTCGAA
The DNA here is from genome assembly GCA_003990705.1 of Nostoc sp. HK-01. Classification (GTDB taxonomy): domain Bacteria; phylum Cyanobacteriota; class Cyanobacteriia; order Cyanobacteriales; family Nostocaceae; genus Nostoc_B. The sequence goes on along the minus strand of AP018319.1, from coordinate 280,518 downwards.
GACATCGCTTATTTGAAGGAGGCGATACGGACTTGGAAAGGCATCAAGTCGCCGGAGGCTGTTTTTGTTGCGGCTTGCAAGGAGAGAAGGAAACCACAGGTACAGCAGGCTAAGTCTACTGTAAGCGTTTGGTTTGAGTGGGCTAGGAAGCAGCGAATTGTGATTGCGATGTCGGGGGAAACTATGTATACGCGCCTTGGGTGATGCGTTGGCCGAGATGATGCGGCGGTTTCCGGTGGGGGTGAGAATGTTGGATTTGCCTAAAGTTTTGAAATAAGCAAGTAAAAAAGAGATAAAAATCAGTTTAAGGAGTCCGGGTTAAAAATCCGATGTTTCGATTCTTAATATCACCAACAACCACACCTCGATCCAAAAAACGATTGAACTCTTCACAAGCTGTTTCAGGAACTAAAGCGCAGCTGTGGCAAGCTGCCAAGTTAGATGAATCTGGCCCTTGTCCTCCGCTTTCACCAACTTCCATACACACAGGATCAGCAGAACACCAACTAGCAGCCTCCAATAAAGAGCGCACTACCGGCTCAAAATTACCAGGTTTACCCATTCTGACAAGTCCCCCCATTGTGCCTTCGGAATCACCAGCAGCAGTGTAAATCAGCACTCCTGCCATTGGCGCATCAGGGTTATCTGAGACATAGAGCCTTTCTCTCAGTGCTGCTGAACTGTAACCACACTCAAAAGTCAACCTATTCATCAACAAGTGAGCAAATGTGTGTAATAAGATGAATCGCGGTGTGATAGAGCGTTTACGTAAATGCCTTTGCTCCTGTATTTTTTGATAACGGTCTACTAGGGGCTGTATTCTGGAGTAAATTTCATTGCCGTATTTCTGTAACCACTGACAGAGGCAGGTTTCGTTAAATTCAATAAATATGCCTTCACCATAAACAACGTAAGCGGGTAGCCAAGAATCTTTTTGCGGTGGCTTACGCCATAAAAGAGATTGTAATTCTTGTAAAGGTTGATCCGTTTCCGGTAATATGCGGGTAAATCCCGTTAAAACTCTGGTTTCTTTCAGCTTATCAACCAACATAATTTTAGAAAAATAATTTGCTATATCGGGTTGATAATTACTTAGTTTTATCGTCCGTATTTTGAGATTATCTTCACGACGCTCAGTTCTCAAAACATTAAATTCTTGGCGACGAAATCTTGTTTCTGGGTCGTCCCCTTCAATGTCATCATTAATATCGTCAATTTTTGCTGATAAAATAGTTTCTAAAGCAATTTTTATATCTTCATTAGAAAAATCTTGTAGCAGTTGAGGACGATCCTCTCGTAGCACTTCAGGTGTGATATCATCACCCAATCTCAACAACCGCTCAATAAGTTTGGAAAGCGGTGGTTGCTCCAAAAGAGAAATCAGTTCTCCACCATTACCCCTTTGCAGATAAATTGCACTGCGTGTTTGTGCATAATAAACGTTGGTTGCACTTCGTAGCGCACCTCTTAGTTGGCGAGAGCAGGGTTCACCATCTTCTTTACCAAGCCAAGGAAGTTTACCTTGGCAGAGGAACTCGGAATCGCCCAAGCTTTTACTAAGTCTTGTTTTATCACCATCAACTTCTGTAATCCCTCCAAGAGAACGTTTGGCACCACACTCACACCGGACACTCAAACCAGCAAGAGTTGCACTTCCAGTTCCCACTAGACGCAGTGCTTTATTGCAAGTCGGTTTAACTGAGTGATGTACCCATTCTTTCCAGGGAAAATCTTGGATATGGCCGCGATCGCACATAGCAATAATTGGAACCTGTGCCATGTATTTAGTTTTTTTCTTGCTTTCGCATTCCGAGCATTTAACCTTTCCACGCGCAGTCAGAGGAAACTTTTGCAGGAGATCGCAGGCAGAACAAAAATGCCATTGGGGAAAACGTAAAAATGGGAGAGTTAAATAAGCATTAAGCACTCCATCACCTTTGTTGGGTTTTCTAAACTCTGGGGGTAAGCGAAAATAATCCACTCCCAGAGACTGGGTTAAACGCCATTCATCTACTCTAAATTCCGATTTATCCTCAGCTTCACTACCATCTTCACGCTTGTACCAGTGATCAAGTCCAGCCGTGATTAAAGATGTACCATCTCTTACCACTAGCATTGCACCTACCCCAAAAGGAACAATCAATTGAGCGCGTCTTATTGGGCCTTTAGGCATCTTCTTCTGCTCCTTCGTTTAAGTAAAGATTAGTAATTTCTGCTTGACATTCTGCATCTACATTTCTCATTGACATTGGTGTAGCCCAAGACAAACGTTGCCATTCTCGACTGGCATAATCCCCTGCTGCTCTCAATAGAGGTATATCAGTAGCATCTCTGCCCTTTCTCTCCCAATTCGTCCGTTGCCAACGCCGCCATTGAGAAGCGCGTTTGTCAAATACTTTTTCAAAATTTTCTATCTCAGCTTCGTCAATTAATTGAATGCGAGGAATCAAAATTTCTCGTAGCTGTTCTATCAGACTGTCTGGGTAAGGTTCAGGGTTTTGAACTGTTTGTTGATCACCAGTTTGCCTCACATAAATTGCCATAATAGCGTGTAACGCTCTATCTAAAACTGGTGGAGAAAATGGAGTAATGCTAGTTGGTTCAACTTGAGCATAAAGCTGCTGGTGATAACTGCGAAACTTTTCAAAATGGGATCTATCTCTTGGTCTTGTGGGACTATATATAGTAACTACTAACCCTGGACGTTCCCACCACCGACGACCAACACGACCAGTTACTTGGATATATTGAGAAGTTGTCTTGGGTTGAGCAACTACAGCCATCAAAGATAGCCTGTCGATATCAACTCCTACTTCGATAATATTAGAAGCTAAACATACATCAATAGGTTGTTGATTATTGGTATTACCGCATCTAACTTCTAGTTTACTAATAGATTCAGGAACCTTATCACTGCGTATTCGTCCAGTAAGTTCTAAAATCTGACACAAGTGGCGTATATTTTCCCACTTTAACCCTAATCTATTTTTAATTACTTTTAAGTAGGCAGGAATATCTGACTGTAACAGTGATAAAGTTGTCCCTAACTCCCTAATGCTGTTAAAAAACACTAGAAAAGTCCACCACGGATCTTTTTCCTCTGAAGTCAGAAAAATAGGTGCTTGCAAAATAGCAGCAAAAGTACGCATTTGGATAGTTTGTAAAGACTTTAAAACAGGTGCGTGGACACCTATATAAACTCTACCTCGTTGCAATGTTTTATCTGCATTACGAGCATAACGAGAGAAAAAAGAATCGTCAGCAGCAATCCCTGGTGGTGGAAATAATACGACATCTTCACGTCCATAAAGTGCTTTTATTTGGTCAGTATAGCGGCGTATAGTCGCTGTAGAACAGACAATTTTTGGTTTAATTTCTTGTCCGTTACGTCTGTCAGTACAAAGTTCTTCTATTACAGTTTCATACAATCCGACAACTGAACCAAGAGGGCCAGAAATCAAATGTAATTCATCTTGAATTATTAAACCTGGGGGTGAATTTTCTCTCTCCCCATCTGCACCAATTCCAAATAAGATTCGTGCTTTTTGTGCGTAATTCCAAGCCAGTCCAGCAAATTTATCCACCGTACCAATAATTAAAGAAGGTCGTTTTTCATAAATATCCTCGTCAATCACATAAATTGGCAATCCAGTATGGAATTCACAAGCATTATCAGAACATTTGAAAACGACAGTTCCACGGCTTTGCTGATAACCGAGAATATTCGAGCCTTTTGGCATACCCCGCGCCAGTTTTCCTGGATAACGTCCCATCTGGGCATTACACCAAGGACATTGGCTTATAATGAAAGGATTTTCAGCCGATGGATCACTTTGGAGTTTGTTTAACTTAGATATTGCATCTGTTCGGTTATTTGGGGTAGTGTCGCCACCTACCCAAATACCAATAGAAAATGGTTCTTTCCCCAGTTCTGTCTCATTTTGGCGGCGTAGATATTCCATCGAGCAAATCAGCGCAGAAGCTCGCTGGAACTGTTGTGCAGTTAACAATCTTAGGGTATATCGCATTAAGACATTAACGCCTACATCAGCTGGATTTTTGAGGCGGCGCATAAATAAAGAAAAAGCTGATAAACCCAAATATGCCTCAGTTTTACCGCCCCCAGTAGGAAACCAAATTAATTCAACAGTGCTACGTTCAGGAATTTCCCCCTCAGATATTGACTGTATAGACATCAGTAAAAATGCTATTTGAAAAGCCCGCCATTTGCCACGATTATTATTAGTTGGTATAAGATTAGGGATTTGATAGTTTGGATCGAAAATATATCTTTTTACTGTAGAATCGTATTTAGCCTGACGAAAATCGCGGCTATAAATTTGTTGTAGTAATATAGCATAATTAGTCAGTTGAAATGCTCTTGTAGCTTGGGCATTATTTTGTAAGTAATCCAGCCCATTCCTCATCCTTTCAGCAGCTCTTGTACATTCTTCTATATGCCTGTTAGCAGCATCTTGATATTCTGCATTAAGAAATAAAATTTCAGATTCTTTCTGGTTAATCCACTGTTTATAACGGCTCACAACTTCTGACAGAGATGCTAAACCATTATCATCTTTTACTAACCCCGCCAAAGGAGCCATCGGTACTTCTATATCAATATCAGGAGTAATACTTGGGGTTTCAAAAGCAGGAAGACATTCTGCTGTTACAGCTTTAACTCTATCAGCAATAGATTCTTTATCCCAATCAGCTGCACAACCATGCCCTACCGCGTAGGTTTCCATTTTACGGTAAAGTAGCGATAGGGAGCGTTCTTCAATATCATGGTAAAAGTCTGGTTTAGGATAAGGTAATATATGCCCCTCACCCTTTTCGGAAACAATGGTTACTGTAAAACCTACCTGAAATAAACAACTTTCATCTCCAGATCCATCTGTCCGATTAATTAGGCAAACAGTTAATAAACGTAGGCCTTTTCTATTTTTTGGATCTGGTCTAGAAAACACCTCAATATTCAGTTTTAGTCCATCTATTTCTGAAGTTTTAACCAGCTTCCTCTCTTTTGTATAACAGATATCCTCGGAGGCAAACTCTGTTGTAAAATTCACAGGACTACGCAACCACCAAGTTCTTTCATATACACCAACTTTCACTTTCTTCTGAAAATAACGACCGCAATTAGAAATTTTAATTACTAAAACTGATTCTTCTGGAAACTCTGCTAAAAAGCTTATTCCTATGCTACTGGGTTTAGATGCGTTAGCTGTTGATAAATCAAAATCATCTGCATTATCTTCAGAGATTTCAGATATTTGTTCTTTAACTTTATCAAGACTTTCCTTAACCTCATCTGTAATAATCTCTATATCTTCTTGCAGATTATCTTGAGTCAGATTTTTATGTAAATGCGTTGATGCTAAGTCTTCATTTTCTAATTTTGTATTTAATGGATAAAGGACTCCAACACCATATCTTATTCTGGGTGGATCTCTTTGTAGAATTTCTTCGCCGTTATCTTGTCGCCAAGGATCATAAAAACCTTCTTTCTCAGAATTGAAAGTAATTTCCCCAGAACAGTTTCTTGGTTTTCCTTGTGGTGAAGGCCCTACAAGCTCTTCTCGAAGTGCTTGGATAATTTCATCTCTATTTTCTATATGTTTAGTCATTGGAAAACTCACCATCTAGTTGAAAAGGATATGCAATTCTTGAAGAAGGAAGCATAATTACTTCTCTATGAATATCCACTACCCGAAATGCAGTCATGCTACCCCCATCTGCTTCGGATAGTTCAAAATCCATTTTGCCTATTTGCTCTAGCTTTTGTAAGTTAGAGGTACGAACTTTGTGCAGAAGTAATTGACGAATATGTTTACCAGCTTGATAGTGAGCGCGGTAAATTTCGTCTGTGGCTTCATGAAACTCTTCTAATCTATCTGCCAAACCAACAAAAGTTAATATAGCGTTAAAATCTTTCTCATTCTTGGGTTTGATGTTTCTGCTAGACATCCAAGTACGAATATTTTGTTCATGTTTAGCAAGTTTAGAACCTAAGTTTAGTAGTCTCCAGCTAACATTTTGTAAACTACTTGAACTGACTTTGTTCTTGAGACGAGTTTTCCACAATTGTTGTAATTCTCTAAAAGCTTGAGCTTTTCCGCCTAAGATATAATTGGCTAATGGAATAATATAATCACCACCTCCGTTCGTGCGGAGAATAATAAACATCCCTGTTTCAATATCAGTAACAAGTTCTTTTTTTACCTGTGATTCACCATCCTCCATTAAATCAATTACAAGTGCTTTAGTCTTAGTATCCAAGAAAACAGCTATATCTCCTTCTAATAAAAACAAACGTGCTTCAATACTTTCTTCTTTGTCAATGGATGACGAAAAAGTAGAGAATTTTTTAGCAACCTGTTTCCAGTTTATGCTAGGAAGAAGAATTTCTTCTGGATGAAGATAATCTTCTTGAACGATATCGGTAATTTTTGTATTTATCCCTTCTGTGTTACGAATCGGCAAATAGACAATATTTGATTGTATTACATTATCTGGAGAAGCTATAAATACTGGCTTAGGCTGCCATTTATCTTTTATCCAACTATACTTAACTATGTCTATTTCATAGGTTCGTGGCGCAGTAAAAATGTAATCAGGAAACCAGCGTGTTGCACCTATAACAACTAATCCTTTATGACAACTATTTGTACGTAACTGAGATGGTGTTAATATCAAATTTTTGTTGAGTTTATGACTTGCAGATAATACATTTTCTAATGCGGTAATTAAATATGATTCTTCGATAATTAAAGAGTTATTTGGGTAATTTTTTTCTATAAAATCTAGCAGTGGATTATCATCAGATTTTGACAAATCAACTAGAAGATTGAATATTTCATTTGCTGCTGAAGCCAAATCTGGATAGATAAATTTGCAATTTTTCAATTGCTTTTCTAAAAATTTAATAGTGTCTGGCTGAGAAGCTATGGGATGGTTAAATGGCAGCGGTGCTGCACACAATTTAAATCTATACTGTCTCAAAGGACGCAAAAAAATTTTCCAGTAATCTTCCTCTGCATTTTCGCCGAGTGACTGTTCAAATTTTTTCAAGGACAGGCAAAAAATCCGAAAATTATGATGCTCTAAGCAATTTTGGTAGATTTTGGCATCACTGCTACATGAGTAAATTTCATCGGCGTTGTTGCGTGAATAGGCAAAATGGTAAATTTTATTTATCGCCTATGTTCTCTCACTGCCTAGTCCAACGATGAAGACGAAAGCTCAGTACAAAGTTAAGAATTGGAACGCTTACGATGCAGCATTAAAGCTTCGAGGCAGTATAACTTTCTGGGTAAACGAAGAGATAATAGAGCAGTGGCGCAACCAGCAGAAAACTGGGAAAAAAGGAGCATCGAATTATTATAGTGACGTGGCGATCGCCACTATGGGAACAATTCAATCGGTGTTTCATTTACCAGGGCGACAAGCAGAGGGGTTTTTAGAATCGCTGTTCACGCTCATGGGAATTGAGCTAGAAGTACCAGACCATTCAACGCTATCTCGTCGTTTAAGCAAGTTGTTGGTGAAACTACCTGTAGTGCCAAAAGATGAGGCTGTCCATGTAGTAGTGGATTCAACTGGTGTGAAAGTGTACGGTGAAGGTGAATGGAAAGTCCGCACACATGGAGTAGGTAAAAGACGGACGTGGCGGAAGTTGCATTTAGGAGTTGATGAGGGCAGTGGCGAAATCCTGGGTGCAGTGGTGACGACTAATGATATGGCTGATTGCGAGGTACTGCCTGACATATTGGAGCAGATTGATCAACCGATAGAGCAAGTATCCGGTGATGGTGGCTATGACACAAAAGGTTGTTATGACACCATTTCACAACATGGGGCGAGGGCGATAATTCCACCACGCAGTAACGCCAAAATTCAACTTCCCTCAAACACTCAAGCACCGCCGTATCCTAGGGATGAGAATCTGCGTCGAATACATCAAGTTGGACGCAAGCAATGGAAACTTGAAAGCAGGTATCATCGCCGCTCTTTGTCTGAGACTGCTATATTTCGGCTCAAGATCATCTTTGGTGGCAAGTTAAGACGACGCTTTTTTGACAATCAAGCTGTCGAGTTATTTTTACAATGTGCTGCCCTGAATCGCATGATCCAGTTAGGTAAGCCTGACTCTTATAAAGTCGAAGGCTAATTCCTATCCTGAATTCGGATTGGAGTGTCCTTTTTTCCTTTCATGCAACAAAGCCAATTTCATCTACTGTTGATAACGAAATATAAGTCATTGACAAAGTTCCTGATAAACGACCATTTCCACTCCAGAAAGAGCAGGAATAATATTCGGTATTTCTTCACAATTTTGACGATTTATATAGTCATTGTTGATAATATCTACTGCTTCTTGAAAATGGGTTTCTGTACGTTCAAGTAAAATTATCCAATGGGAATTGCGCCAGTCATCACGCCATTTAATAAAGCCAGTTGCGCCATCAAATATGGTTACATGAGGTACTAATCCACCTGTTGTTTGTGGAGGCTCACTAACCTGTGATGGTAATATTTCCGACCTATAGGCTTGACCTTCTGATAAAAAATTACGTACTCGTAAAATATTTTGTAAAGACCCTGTTTTTGATTTAGATGATGAAAAACTCGTAAGTGGTATTTCTAATATTTCATACTTAAGAGTGTTAATACGTCCAATCAATGCACAATCTAACCTAGTTTTTGTTATAAATTCACTCGTATTATGTTTACCAATTACATCATCAATAAATTCATGATGAGTAATAAGAGGTCTGCCAGATTGCTTTTTAGGAAGACTAATATTTGGCTTCTGTGCAATTGCTACATTATGGGATTGCCTAACAGATACCAGATTAGTTAGACCCCCACTACTTTTGTTTTCTCTTTGGATTCGCAGTCGCCTTTCACCATAAGTTTCATCTATACCTTGATAGATACCCTTATATCTCCTATTGCAATCATAAAAAACAACTGGTGTACCTTTTGGTAACTTACACAGTTGTTCAAAATATCTATTGCTATCAATCCGTTCAGTGGGAATAATAACTCTCGCTTTCACAACACCTAATGCTGCTAAAGCGGCGGCATAATTCCTAGTAGGAATAGCAAGACCTACAACTAATCGATTTTTTTTTATTTCGGCTTGTGCAACCCAGTCCCCTAAATTAATAAAAAAAATTGCCCAGCTTGGCAGAGGAATTAACTGGTTAAAATCATTAATAAAATAGAGATTAGTCTTGTTAAATCTAATTTGTGTCTGCAAAGGAGCTATTACTTTCATAAATTAATAAACCACTTAAATAATATGTATTATGTTTATGATTTACATATTAGCGGTTAATATCGCTTTATAATATAATATACATCCGTTTTAATACAAAATATCCTGTAATTATACTTAAACATAAAACTTTTGTTATGTTTAAGCAACATAGTATTTAAACTTAAGCAGAATCAAAAACCTTTGCTAAAAACTTGCTGTTTCCATGATTTTGCTTAGATTTCAGCGTTAGCGAACTATTATAGAGATTTATGAAAGAAGACAAACCTATATTTACAGTTGTACACAATTATACTTAGCCATTACGCTCAACTAAGAAAGGATTGCGCTACGCTATTTTACCTCTGAATCCCCTGCATCCTATCCTTCGCCAAAATCTCATCAAGCTTACTATTGGCAACTTCAAAATCCCGCAATACTTCTGGAGTTAATTTGTTAACCTGCACTTGACCAGATTTGACAACTAGAAATTGTTCGCCGTTTTTGTGCGCGATCGCCAAATTTTTGGACTCAAAATTCAGAGCCAAATCGTAAATTTTACCAGTAACACGGACAGTACCATCATTTCCAAGCTGACCTATATTTGATGCCAACTTCTGGGAAACCTGGGAGATTCGAGTGAGTGTATCTTGTTCCATTGCCGCCAGGGCTTTGGGAGACAACTGACCGCCTGCCTTGAACTGGGACGCAATTTCAGCGATTCTCTGTTTATATGGTTCGGGCTTGCCTAAATGATTAACTGTCTGCCACCATGCGCCTAAGTCTTCTATTGTGATTGCTTGACTGGGTACTGCTTTTAATTCAGTTGTACTGGTTTGCGGCTGTGGCTGCGATTGTGGTATTTGGGGTACTGCTACTGTCAATTGTGGCTGTGGTGGCTTCAGATGCTTTGGTCTATCGGGCAGATGGCTTTTCACGTCATATAGCCCCCAGAATTTATGCCATCTCTATTTACACTTTTGCTGAAAGAGTGCCTGACATAACCTGCTGGTAAGATAAAGTTTTTCCCTATAGCTTTTAAATAAAAAATATCTTACTTTTGGCAGAGTTTTAATTAGGTATACACTAGATTTTACTATCCAAAGATAGATTGATTAATTGGTTTAATTAAAATTTTTGAAAGTAAAAAATTATTAAACTTAACTTTAGTATTAAAATCAAGATTTTCTATTGTCAAAGTTTGCCCTATTTGAGAATATACTTAAAATAGTTAAAAATTGTCTGATATTTTTTTTAAGTTTTCATTTATCTCTATATTATGTATATTGTCAGTTTCTCAATTATCTACAAGTAAGTTATATTATTATGTTTATTTTGCTCCAATTGTTTTTTGCTAATTTATTTTTTGTAATCAATGGCAAAGATTAATTTATCTTTCCAAAACCAGTATGTTCTTAGAAAAGCCAAATCTTGTGATATTGGTTTGATTATATTTTTGATTTTCAAAGCTAGACTCGACCTTACACAAATGAGGTGGCAGCAATTTTTAGTAATTGAATATCATGGACGTTTGATAGCATTTGGACAACTACGGAATTATTACCTTGTACAAGAACTAGGTAGCTTATACGTATCTCCAAATTTTAGAAATCAAGGTTTAGGAAGTTTTTTAGTTGAAAATTTAGTTAATGAAGCAATCCAACCGCTCTATTTAAAATGTGTCAAACAAGAATTAATAGAATTTTATATAGAATCCGGTTTTACACCCGTTAGTTTTGAAGAATTGCCATGCCCTCTTAAATCTAAGTTTCGTTTATCTCACTTCCGCAACAAGTTTTTTAATGCTTCTGTAATATTTATGAAATATACAAGAAAAAACAAAGGCTATCTTATAAAAAAATTAATTAGTTTTACACAATAAACATTTAAAAGCCTATTACATAACTCTAGCTTGTAAAAAAATTAGGTTCTTGTAAATTATGCTTTATATTAGATACAATTTATTTTTTTTAAAAGTAATTATCACTTTAGGTTGTTTTATATTAAATGACCTAACTTGTTATTCTCAAATTATTCCAGACAGCACATTACCAAATAACACAAGTATAAAAATAAACAATAATACTATATTTATAGAGAATGGAACAAAGTTAGGAGAAAATTTGTTTCATAGCTTTAAAGATTTTTCTGTCTCTAATAGGAGTCAAGCTTATTTTAACAATCCGCTAGATGTTCAAAATATTATAAGTCGAGTCACTGGTAATTCTGTTTCTAATATTGATGGTCTGATTCGTGCTAACGGTACAGCAAATATATTTTTAATCAATCCTAACGGAGTTATTTTTGGACAAAATGCCCAGCTAAATATTGGTGGCTCATTTATTGGTAGTACTGCAAACAGTATCAAGTTTGCAGATGGCTTCGAGTTCACAGCTAATAAACCCCAAGTGACACCAATACTGACCGTAAGCTCACCTATCGGATTGCAATTTGGAAGTAACCCTGAAGCGATCCGTATCGAAGGAGCAGGACACAATTTAAGTGGTTCACGATTTTCCCCAGTATTAGAACGAAGTACATCAACCGGTTTACAAGTCCAGCCAACAAGGACAATAGCATTAGTTGGAGGAAACATAATATTAAATGGCGGTAAGATAATAGCCGAAGGCGGAAGGATTGAGCTAGGTAGCGTAGGAAATGACAGTTTGGTTAACTTAATACAAACATCCTCTGGCTGGAATTTTTCTTACAACACAAATTCTTTTCAGGACATTCAACTGTCAAAACGCTCTCTAGTTGATACCAGCGGCATTAACAGTGGCTCAATCTATGTACAAGGACGAAATATTACACTTACAGATGGCTCAGTAATCTTAATTCAAAATCAAGGAGGAACGACGGGAGGAATAATCAATATAAATGCTTCCGAATCCTTAGATATAAGTGGTACTGATCCAATCGCTAGGATTGCTGGAAGCTTACGAAATGAGACTTTAGGGCGCGGTAAAGCTGGAGACACAGTTATATCAACTCGAAGGTTAATTCTTAGGCATGGAGGGCAGATCAATTCTTTAACATTTAGCCCTGCAAATAGTGGCAATGTAATTATCAAGGCTTCTGATTCTGTGAATTTAATCGGAGTTTCACCTCGTAATTCTGCTCTTTTTAGCCTTATTAGTGCCGGAACATTTGGTTCGGGAGACTCTGGCAACATTTTGGTGTCAACACAAAAGCTGATTGCTACAGATGGTGGTGCAATAGGAGCCTCGACATTAGGCTCTGGTAAAGGAGGAGATGTAATAATCAATGCAAATGACGTAATAATAAAAGGCTATGCACCAGATACTTTTCAGCCAAGTGTTTTATCTGCTACAGCTTTTAACACTGGTAATGCTGGCAATTTAACTATCAATACATCAAGCTTGCTAGTTCAGAATGGGGGTAGGATTGACTCTTCTGCTTTTGCAAGCGGCGACAGTGGACGTATTACTATAAATGCTTCCAAGTCTATAAGCATAGATGCGACATCTGATTCTTTAAATCCATCCTTAATAATTTCATCAGCTAATATCGAATCTCAAATTCTGCGAGAATTATTTAGGCTTCCTCCCGTTCCTTCAGGAAACTCAGGAGACATTACCATTAATACGCCTCTTTTAAATGTTACAGGCAATGCTCTAATAACTGTCCGCAACGATGGCTCTGGTAATGCAGGAAACATCAATATAACTGCAAATAAAATCGCCATCTCCAATGGCGGAGGAATCACCGCAACCACCGCGATCGCAGAAGGTGGAAATATCGGCATTGAGTCAAAGATCGTTCAACTAAACAATGGCAACATCTCTGCCACTGCTGGTCAACAAGGCACTTTCGGCAACGGTGGCAACATCATAATCAACGCTGAAGTCATCGCTGGTAACAACAACAGCCGAATCACAGCAAATGCTTTTCAAGGCAGAGGCGGAAATATTAATATCAACACAAAAGGATTCTTCTTTTCATCCGATAGTGTAATCACCGCCACCTCGCAACAAGGTATTAACGGTACTGTTGAAACAAATACCTCTCGAAATCAATCCGAACTTGCTAAAGTTCAAGCGCAATTGCCCACGCCAACCCCAGAAATAGCATCAGTTTGCCCAGGAAAGGCTGGTGCAGTGGCAGGTAAATTTGTGGATAGAGGTAGAGAAAGCCTGCCAGATGAAACTGACAACCCATTGTATAATCGGGTTTTTCTAGAAAATACTTCGGTTGCAGTAGAAGAAAATGAATCTCTAGCTAAAAAGCAGGTTTCAACGATTGAAGAGACTACGCAGATTGCCCCGGCTAAGGGTTGGGTGTTTGATTCCAAAGGACAAGTTACTTTGGTAGCAACAAATCCTAATCAAATAACTCCTGATAGCCTATTAAATGCTAATTCATGTTCTTCTATAACGCCAGTATCACAACTGTTTCCATCGATAGAAGCAAGCAACAGCAATGAATAGGAAAAGTTGGCTCAAATATTTATTCATAGGCTTTCTGACTTTTGCCATAGTTTGGAATTCACCTCTAGTTTTGTTAGCTGGAATTGCTAAGAATGAGTCAAAACAGGAACAAGCCCAACTGCTACTCAAAACTGGTAGAACGCAGTTGAACCGAGATCAACCAGCAGAGGCACTAAAAACATGGCAAGAAGCAACAAAGCTTTATCGTCAATTAAACAATCAAGAGGGAATTACAGAAAGTTTAGTTTACCAAAACTATGCTCTCCAACAATTAGGGTTACATTTCCAAGCTTGTAAAAAACTGACAGGGGCATTAAAGCTAAATGAGTTACTTTGTGAGACATCAATATTGCCTACACCTAGCATAGAAATAGAAAAATTAAAAAAAGTAATTCAACAAATTCCTTTAACACAAGCTAATTTTGTGGCATTACAAAGCTTAGGAGAGGTACTGCGTTTGAATTATAAATTAAGCGAATCTGAAGCGATTTTAGAACAGATATTAATCTCAACTAATATATCCCCAGAGGAAGCTAATAATGTTGTCTTGTCATTAGGGAATACACAGAAAGATATCTATAAACGAATAAAACAGAAGTACCAATGGATAGATGAGCCACTCATACAAGATACAATTGTTAATTTTATTCCACAAAAAGCACAGTCAGCACTCTTAAACTATCAAGCCCTAATTAATAACTCAAATACACCAATAAATATAAAATTTCAAGCACAATTAAATTGTTTACTCTTATTGATAGACTTTCAAGAATGGTTGCAAAGCCAACCTCGTTTCCAAGATGTTCAAACAAAAATTAGTCAACAGATTGAACCATTAATCAGCGAAATATCCCAAAAAAATTCAGATTTTGAGAGTTTGCCCACTGAGCAGTCAATTCAAGCCTTATTAAAGCTTGCTAATAGCTTAAGTAAGCTACCAAACCAACAAACGCACCTACAAGCTATTAGCTATGCTCAAGATGCTTGGCAAATGGCTAACAGCATTAATAGCACTAAGCTAGAAGCTAAAAGTTTAGAAATATTAGGTGATCTAGAGCCTGAAAAATCTTTCAAATATTTTGACACAGCTTTAACCTTAGCTCAATCAGTCCGTGCAGAAGATATTACATACTCCTTACAAGAAAAGTTAGGTAAGTTATATCAAAAGCAAGGGAATATTGAAGCTGCACGTCAAGCTTATGGTGCGGCTGTTAATTCTATTACAAACATTAGGGCTAATCTTTTATCAAGTAATTCTGATTCACAATTTTTCTTTTATGAAAAGGTAGACCCTATTTATCGGAATTATATGGCATTAATAGCCAAGAGTGCAGCACCAGACTATGATTTAATAACTCAAATTCACGAACAAATTCAAACAGCAGAATTAGAAGATTATCTGAAGTGTGGTAAGCTCGATCTCGTCGCTTTGAATAAAATTCAAAACTCAAATGTGGCTGCTGCCATTATTCATATTATTGATTTAACAGATACGATACTAGTAATTGTTAAATCTCCCGGCAAACCATCTTATCATCATTCTGTAGATACCTCAAAAGTAATAAATCATATTAATGCACTATTAGAATTATTGCAAGATCCAAAACTCATTCTTACTAAAGAGCGTCTGATAAAATTTCATTCTCAAGTAATCTATCAACAATTAATTGCACCTTTAGAATCTCATCTACCTAATACTGGTACATTAGCTTTTGTTTTAGATAAATCCTTTCAAAGTCTACCTATGCACTTGTTGCATAATGGACAAGATTATTGGTTAGCTAATCATAGTTT
Organism: Nostoc sp. HK-01; assembly: GCA_003990705.1. GTDB lineage: Bacteria > Cyanobacteriota > Cyanobacteriia > Cyanobacteriales > Nostocaceae > Nostoc_B. The sequence continues at coordinate 265,008 of AP018319.1, read as the reverse complement.
TACTGGGACTTTGGGTTCAAAAATTCCCATGCCTAAAGCTTTATTAAAACAGCAGTTGCAAGCTCTAATTGCAGGTTTGTATATCCCCAGTCCTAGCCTTAACGACACTCTAGCTCCACAGGGTGCATCTGTATTACCACAAATCAAAGAAGAAGTAGAAGATGTCAAAAAACTAACCCACTCTTCTCTAGTTTTATTAAATGAAGAATTCACCAGTAAAAATTTTAAACAAAAAATTAGTAAAACGAATTTTCCTATTGTTCATATTAGTACGCATGGGCAATTCAGTTCTGATATTCAACGCACAGGATTTCTCGCTTATGATCGGCAAATTAACATTGTCGAGTTTGATAGTTTACTCAGGAATAAAGCGCAAATCAGTCCTGGGACGATTGAGTTATTAGTTTTGAGTGCCTGTCAAACCGCAAAAGGCAACAGAAGGTCAGCCTTGGGGATCGCTGGCGTTGCTGTACAAGCTGGTGCGCGTAGTACACTTGCCAGTTTGTGGTTAGTAGAAGCAAAATCTACAGTGTTATTGATGCAAAAATTTTATCTTGGATTAAACAATGGTCTGACTAAAGCTGAAGCACTCAGACAGGCACAACTGAGTTTAAAATCCAATCCCAAATATAGCCACCCTTATTATTGGGCCCCATTTATTTTAGTGGGCAGCCCATTATAAAATTCAACTGCTTCCCGTCCCGCTTGGGTTAGGGTGAGTTCCACAGTATTGTTACTGTTCTTGGCTAATTCATATGCCCTCATATATTGCGCGTTGGCTTGACCTACTAATCCTGCCTCAAAATAGCGATCGCCTAATACTCGATAAACTGTGGGATTGGTAGTTTTGCTGGTTGCAACTTGGCTCAATAATCCGATGCTCTCTTCTAAAAAGCCTCTAGAAGTATACACAGCATCAATATCCAAAGCTGCTTCATCTTCTGGTAGACCTAAAGCTTTGATTTGTTCTATGGTGGCGAAAACTTTTTGAATTTCTGATTGGGGATATAAGCTAACGGCAAACGTATCTGATATCGGGGGGGCATCTGCTCTATAAGCAATGACAGTGATTCTAAAAGCTCCATTGAGGGATAATTCTTTTTCTTTTTCTGGGTAAGTTAAATGCGTTTGGTTAACAATTCTTTCCCACCCGAATTTATATCCATCTACCTTCACTTTATAAGATGTAGCCCCCCTCACAGGAAGCCAAGCAATATCTGGTCTGGTTTTTATCAGTGAACTTGTGTAGGGATAAATAATTGTCGGTTCAGGGTCTTCTCCTAATCCGCCACCTTTTCGCAGTAAGCACACTTTCACATTACTAGGATTACAAGTATGTTCAGAAACATTGACTACAGGACACTTGTTTGCCCCAATCGCACCATTGGATAACCAGATGATATCCCCTGAACTAAAACATAAAAATTTTACTTGAACTCTTGGTGCCAGTTCTAACTTGTCCCCTTCGCACATTAAACCTTTAGCTTTTAAGTGCTTATTTCCTTTTTCAATTATTCTGCCTATTGGCTCACATTGAATCTGACTTCTTTTAATTCTTACTATTGGTGAATTGGCCAACATCACCCCATCATTTATCAATAGGGAACTCAAGCAGAGTGAACCTAAAAGCTGTGTTACTTTTTTCACGTTTCTCTATACAGATAATAGCTGGCTTCTTTGGGGTTATTATCTCATGAACAGCTATATACTTTCTGTCTATCGTCAGAAGTAAGTTGGCTATTTATTCATTTTTTAGTATGCGGTCTAAGAATTGTTGTCTCCACATAAAAACTTCCGGTAGGCTTGACTTACCTAGCATACACACTTCTAATGAAGTTCTGGCATCATCTGTTTTTTTTAAGGCTGTTTCTACTTGAGATAGTAAGCAGTATGCATCTGTTCTCTGCGGATCTAGAGAAGTAGCTTTTTCTAAATATTGTTGAGCTTGGTTTAAATAATTTTGCTGCCAGCTTGACCATCCCAAATCTTTATAAAATGATGCAAGCAATTCTTGATTTTGGGTTTTTTGTAATCCTTGTGTAGCTAAAGTAGCTGCTGTATTATAATCTTTATTTTTATTTTTCAATCTAGCTAAGGCAGCAATAGCAGGTATTGCTTGTTCACTTTTTTGGATAGCTATTTGATATTCCTTTTCGGCTAAATCATTCTTGCCTTGGCTTTCATAAAAGTTGCCTAATCCATAATGCCCTTCCCAACCATTAGGCTCTATAGCAAACTGTTTCTCGTAGCTACTCTTTACACAGCTTACATCACTTAATAACTGACACATTGCTGCTAAATTATTATAAGCTGAAGCATCTTTATCATTATATTTAACTGCTAATTCATAGTATTTTTTGGCTAACTGAGGATTATTTAAGTTTCGAGACCCTTTCTCAAAATAAAACCGAGCTATTGATAAATTTTTAGCAGGATAAATCTTTCTGGCTATATCGAAATTTTTAGTAGCTGGCTGTGTTGCATTGCTTGTTTCTAGTTTTTCTCCTTGCGAGATAAAGTACCCAGCTATTATAGGTCTAGATAAAAACCCGCCTCCGATAACCGCCAGTGCAATTAAAGTATATTGACTAATCTTAAATAGTCTTGATTTTAAAATTTCATGAACCCTGCTATCCCAAGGAAGTTTTTGTATCCTCTGTCTGATTAACTCCGTTGTTTGTGGTCTGAGTCCAGGGAAGGGATTAATCAATTCATCAATAAAATCGGCAACAGGCTTATTTACATGAGTTGCTTTATGCCTCCATTTCAGTCTTCCTGTGATTGAATCTGTTGGTAAATCTAATATCGGAATTCCTGTTAATAAATATACAAATGTTCTCCCTATGGCATAAAAATCTGACTGCGGTAGTGATTGACCATTGATTTGTTCTGGTGCTGAATACCCTATTGAACCAATTGCTGTTACTTCGTATCCACTACCTCCACCTGTGATAGCATCTTCTCCACTTGCTGCTACTTTGACTAAATATGTTTGTGTAATCGCTCTTACAGCACCATAATCTACTAGAGCTAACCTACCGTCTGGTTGATGAATTATGTTTGTTGGTTTTATGTCCCTGTGAAAATAGCCTCTGCGGTGTAAATGTTCAACCATTTCTAGCACTTGGAGCATCCAATCTAGTGCTGTATTCTGAGAGATTTTCCCATAGGTTTCTACCCACTGCTCTAGATTCTCACCTTCCATTTTCTCCATTACCAAGCAATACATTTTTATGCCTAGCGTGGGTAATGTATAAGTGAAATAGTCGCTCACATCTGCTCTGGGAATACCTGGATGGGCTAAATTTGTTAGCACTTGTACTTCCCGCCGCATCAGTTCAATACGTTTCGGTTCGCTCCACTTTAAGATTTTCATCACCCTGATGCGCGGTTTTTCTCCCCATACCGGAGCAATATCTTCTACCTCAAACACCTCTGTATTGCTATCTACGTCTTTCTCTAGTGAACGCAACGGACGTAGAAGCCGAATCCGATTATTTATTAGCAAGGGAGTTTCACAGGTTAAACAGTTTTCTGCCTCATCGGGGTTGTGGCGTTTTGTACAAAGAGGATTTATGCAGTAAACCACAGAAAATATTTACTCCCGTTTTAAATTAATAATTTGAACCTTATCTAATGAGAATAAAGTTCATCAAGCACATTCATTAAGTATATGTTCTGTATCCTCTGTATAATTTTTATTATGAACAAAACCAAATGGATCAACTAGAATATACTTCCTGACAACAGGTTCTAAACCATATTGAACTTCATCTTTGCCTATTTTTTTAGTACTTTCAATTAAAGAACGTTGTTCTAAAACTTCCATAGCCGTTATTAACTCAGAAATTGATAAATCTGAAGTCATTCTCTTTCTTAGATTTTCAACAATTTTTGAAAATGGAATTAATTTAAACTCATCTGATACTTCGTCTGCCAGATAAATCATTATTTGCCTTTGAAGATCGCTTAAAAGTCCAGATTGCCTGAACTGCTGATTTAGCATTGCTTGCAGTTGTTGTCCTATAAAAGTTGTTTTATAGTCAAAAAACTTTTGTATATTTCCACCAAAATATCGATTAATTCGCTCTACAACTGACTCTAGTTCGGATGGGTTTCCTCGATAAGTTTTAATTAGTTTTTTACATTCTTCACCATAAATCTTCTTTTCATGAAAAATCTGCAATGCTGCATTTTCTTCTAAACCTTTTATTTGTAAATTTGTATAAAGAAGGGTTGTATCTGTATATATGATTTCTTCTATAGGTAGCTGACTCGTCAAAATTATGCAGCTTTGATGTTCTTCTTCTGTAAGTTGTGTTAGAAAATTACCGTACTCTATTTTTTGTTTAAAATCATTTGCCTGTACTAGCGCTTCTAATCCATCTAATATTATTAAGCATGGGTGCGATTTCAATCTAATCAATAAATCAGAAGTTTTAAAACGAAAGGATTTTTTAGTAGAATCAACATCAAAAATACTTATTAGCTCGCTAACTAAATCATTAACTGATAAATTGCACTTAACTTTCTTCCAAATAACTAAGTTATAATATTTTGAGTGTTTAGAAACTAATTCTTCTATCAATTTTGCAGCTAAAAGGCTTTTTCCAATACCTCCAACTCCAACAAGAGCTACACATTGTTCTTTAGAAGATTTAACTCGCTTACTTACATATTGGATTTCTTTTTCTCTCCCATAAAAACACTTACGTTTGGGTAATGCCCCATAAAACTTTGTTTGCTCAAAGAGCGGATCATTTTCTAAATTAGGGTTTTCCAGCGTAGATATATTGTCTTTGTTTATAAAACTAATTAAATTATTTTTTAAAGATAGTTTCCTTACTTTTACTTCACCACCAATAATTTCAGATAGCATAATCCATAGTGGAGGAGCTACTTTTTGCTGCAAATAGAATGTATTGTACCCAGACTCGCTTGCCATTTCCTTATAATCTTTTCCATTCCAAGCTCCCCTGATTACAATTCTTTCTGCTTCCGATAAGGGTCTTTGACTATGTTGAAGCACTTTCTCTTCTAACATATCTAATATACTTTCTAAGTCGGAAATTTCTATTAGATTCATGCTCTTACCTTTACCATCGGATTAACATCTGCTGAACTTACGATCACTCAATTCAAGTTGTTCACATCTACTTTATCTATATAAAATTAACTTATATCTAACTAAAGTACTAAAAGGCTTTCTGTTTTGTAGAATTTTAAATATAAATTTTATTTAGTTACTAGATATAAAAATTACATCAGTAGTCGAAATTTTATATTGAATTTTCAGCAATCTACTGAAAATATAGGCATTATTCAGCTTTTGTAGCAAGAAATAGAGATTTTTAAGAGTATTATTTTTTACTTTTATACTTAGCTTTTTTAAGTAAGTTCGTAACAATATCTATATTCTCTATATTTTTTTAGAAAAAAGCAACTTTCCAAGAACATTTAGAAGCTGTATGATTTAAACTATACATCTAATTAACAGCCATTTCATATCCTTAAATGCTTCTTCATGGTGCATCTAAGGCATGGAAGCTAAAATCTCGGCTAAGTCTGCCAGCAAGCAACTACCTTAAGTAGATATATATGCGATCGCAGGCTAACTTAAATCCAAAATGGAATATTAAGAACTTTAGTAAAGGAGGCATCAAATAATAAAGATTTAGAAAATGCTCTATATATAAGGTTTTGCTGTTGAGAAAAACCTGCTCAATCACCTGAGCAGATGTTTATAGAAGAGCATGAATCCTGAATACTCAGCAAAACCCGCTACTGTGGAGGACTCAATAATAAAGAATCAAAGTATTGTTACAGTCCAGGTGAGCAAACTTCTGTAAGACTAATAGGAGAGATAGATGGAGATAAATAGACAAAACTACAAAAACCTAAAGAACAAAAGCGCCACTAAGGAGTAGCGCTTCGTTCTAGCTTAAAGTTCATATTAGCTCAGAGCGGGAGTTGATCTCTAACAAACAAAATTAGTGGCTATTCTAGTTTGGCGACTCGATTCCACTAAACTTGTCAAAGAGTGTAATCCACGCTGCTTCTTTATTATAGAACTTGTCACGCGGAATGTAAATTTTGAGTGGCAACTTTTGGCTATCGGAATTCATCATTCTCAATAGTTTTTATTTTTATAAATAAAATTAAGAATTTCATAGTACAAAAGTGTAGCAATGTGGAAACCCCCTCTGGAGCTTGTAAACCAAGTAATTAGAGGAAAATCATGAAAAACAACGATCACCCAGCACAAGAGGGGATCAGAGTGAAGTTGTCAGGTGTGGTAACTGCACTGCACGACTACACCCCTAATTGTTCTGCATCTAAGCAGTGGAAAGAATTACTAATTAGTTCTTTTGTTGAAAGACGGTTTCAACGCGTCTTAGCAAGAGGTATAGTATTGCCCAGAGTCAGCTGGTTTTGGCATTGTTTTTTCAATACGCACATATCAGATAAAGCAGTTGCGCTCATCGCAGATAATACAAATGATTACAGGCAAATTTTAGTTAAACACAATCAACTGGTGAGTACCTTACAGGATTTAGATCCCCATGCTGAAGTATTACTGTTGATTTCTCCAGTACAAGATTATGTCTTTGGCACAGTCTTAGAAACTTTTGAGATATTTAGTACTCACATCCTGTTTACTCAACAAAAGCAATACAGCTTTAACAACCAAAAGTGCTGGAGAAGATGGGAGAGCGAACAAGTAGCAATTAATAATTCTGTTTCCTTAACAGCTAAAGAGTTTTCGCATCAAGGAGTTGAGGTATGAAGAATTCCAATAGACTTCGTGCAGAAGTGGGGTACGGGGGTTGGGTGGCAGGTAACTGGCTACCTTTCTTGGGACGGTTTGAAAAAAGCCCTCAACCAACAAGGCACATTGAACAAAAATTACTCAAACTGGAGGTAACACAACTCAACAATCAAAATCTTGCTAGATGCGAAAATAGCCAAAGTTCTGTAAGATCAAGCTGGTCATCAAAGGAGGTAAAAACGATACAAACGATTTAAAGGGCAAAATCTACTAAGGAGTAGTGCTTTGCCCGGAAACTAGACAATTCAATAATTCCAGAGCGGGGTTCATCTAGGTCTGACGAAGATAGTGGCGCTTAAAGTTTGCCGACTTTTCCACTGACTTGTCAATGAAGATCCCACGCTGCTTTACTTTGCCTATTATAGCGACGAAAGGGAAGTAGAGCTAGTTTCTGTTGGCCCTTTTTTGGCATTTTGGCGAAAAATTTATATTTAAAATATGTAAATTTTTATAAGGCAGTGTGAAAACCTCTCTCTGAAGCTGAAAACCATAGCTATCAGAGGAATATACTGTGTTAAATGACCAATACCCACAAAAATCGGGGATTGGAGCGCAAGTGTTATCTGAAATTTCAGATAATACATTTTCTGAATACCCCAATAATTTGACAGCAGCCGAGTATCATGAATTGGCTGTTGGTAGTGCCATTCATCCTGAGATAATTGCCCGGAATTTCAGGCACATCGAGGGAGAAACGATATACGATTATTTGTTTATATCTCCAGCCATACCCCGAAAAAATGCAGGTCGAGTCACAGATGGTTTTTTGAAAGCTTATGTGCATTTAATGGCAGGGGGAATGTGGATGGGGTCACTCGACCCCTACAACAACTGGCAACCAATGGAGTGGGGCCGACTCAAGCCGACTCACCCTCGAATAGATTTAGAAAAGGGTAAGCCTGTTAAGTACGAGTCACCACCAAAAGTCCCAAACCGTGTTACTTATTTTGATGTTGCCAACTGCATTTGGAATTTAGTGGCACGACGGTACAACATTAAACGCTATGATTCCCCCCTGACCCGACGCTTACAAGATAGGCTCAACTTGCTCCGTTTTTGGGAATGGGTAATTACTCATCCAGAAATCCCGATTATTCTGTGCGAAGGTGAGAAGAAGGCGGCCTGTTTACTAAGTCTGGGGTTTGTGGCGATCGCACTGCCGGGGATTTGGAATGGACGAGTGGGCAAAAAGGATTTTGATGAAAGGCTGCATCCCGATTTGCTACCACTGGCGCAACCGGGGCGCAAATTTATTATTCTGTTTGACTACGAAACCAAGCTAAAAACTCGTTGGTCGGTGTATCAAGCAACTGTCAGAACTGGTAAAACTATTGAATCTGTAGGTTGTGCTTGTGAAGTGGCATTACTGCCAGGGCCGGAGAAAGGCGTTGATGATTTTGTGGTTGAGCGAGGTAATTACGCCAACGCACTGTTGACGGCAATTATTGATGATGCTCACTCATTGAAGGATTATCAACGTTCGTACATAGTTAAGCATCAAGGGCTAAGAAAATATAAGCCCAATCAGGTTGTTCATGTTCAGTATCTTACTCAAGCACTGGTAGTACCTGCCGAGCCAGAACCGAAGACGAAAAATCTTACCCCAAAAACCAACGCAACTACTCAACCAACATTAGATATTTCAATACAAGAAAATCCGCCTTTAAATTTTCAACAGCTAGTATTAGAACTGTTTCCCCAATCTCAAACCTGTACAAAACAGACCCAGTTATTAAATTCTCCTAACATGGATTCTCTCTTAAAGATTCCACCCCAACCACATAAGGAAGCTCAGGGATTGGCGTATAGTGTCCGGTTGCCAAAAACCGGACTGGTGGGACTCAAAAGCGGCATGGGGACTGGCAAGACCGAGTTGATGCGTTACTGGCGTAAAGCTAACCCAGACCAGAAGTTCCTCAATAATGGGCATCGAGTAAATCTGCTGAAAAACTTGGGTGTTCGCCTAGAAACTTTAATGTATTCTGAGCTTGGGTATACAGAACTGGCGCAAGCAACTGCACTCAGCATCACTATCGACAGCCTACATAAGCTTAATACCCAGGCATTACAATATGGTTGCATATTCATTGATGAGGCTTGCCAATACCTGACACACCTACTGCACAGTAATACGTGCAAGGAACATCGCGCCCTAATCCTGGAAACACTACAATATATTGTCTACAATGCCCCTCTAGTCGTGATTGCCGACGCACACTTAGATGATGTGACCATCGAATTTTTCTTATCAATGCGACCAGAGGACGAACAACCATATATTATCGAAAACACTTGGCAAAACAGCGAGCGCACTATCTATTGGTATGAAGGTCAAGATTCTTCGGCTTTGGTAGCTCAAATCTCGGCGGCAATCATGATGGGTCAAAAAGTCATGGTGGTTTCAGATTCTAAACGATTCATCAAAAAACTAGAAAAATCCTTGAGTGTACAGATTTTAGAGTCTGACCCAATACCATTGAGTGAAGCAGGGTGTCGGGGGCAGGGTGTCGGGGGTAGGGAAGATTCTACTACTACACCCTATACTCCACACTCGACACCAAGAACACTACACCCTACACCCCACACCCCACACCCTACTCTCAGAATTTGGTCTGTACACTCTGATAATTCCGGCAGTGATGAGAATGTGGCTTTCATTAAAGATATTACCAACGCTGTCAAGAATTTAGATGTGCTGTTGACAAGTCCCAGTTTAGGTACTGGTGTTGACATCTCCCAATATCATTTTGATTTAGTATTCGGTGTCTTCCATGCCGTTTCCCAAACTGCAACTGAATGCGCTCAACAGCTGTGGCGTTATCGTCCGAAAGTGCCAATTCACGTTTGGGTTGCTCCCAAACCACCTTTTGGGTATAAAGAAATTAACCCTACCAAAATCAAGGAACGCTTACTCCAAACCAACGAAATTACTGCGTTCTTAATTAAAATTGACCGCGAAACAGGCAAGCGCGGGGCTGAGAAAGATTGGGCATTAGACGCTTACTGCCAAATTCAAGCTTCTCGTCATCAATCAATTAACAATCTTCGGGCTGATCTACGCGACTTATTAACCCAGATGGGTAATCAGATTGTACCAGTCGGGGATCATATTGATGTCGCAGCTTGGGAATCCTTAAAATATGCGGCTGATGCTCTAGATGCTGCTCATCATCAGTCTGTCGCCAAAGCCAATACCATCTCAAGAAGTGAGTACCGCGCACGGCAAAGTAAAGATTACCTTTCGCCTGACGAATTTTTTGAATGTGAGAAGTTTCGCATTCACGATGCTTACGGTGTGGAAGTCACCGAATCTCTCGTCGAGAAAGATAACGGCGGTCGGTTAATAGGTGCGATCGCATCTTTAGAGGCCATCTTATCTCCATCTCAAGAGACAATTGTTGATTCTCGGACTAACCAACAATACCCCGCACCCCCAGAATTTGTCAGTGCCAAAGACTTGCAAGAGCGAAATAAATTACCTTTCTGCACAGACTGGGGGAATTACTCTGCCAAGTGGTTAGCGCGTTTCAACTTAGGACTATATGACATTCTCAAACGATTAGTCACAGGAGAAGAAATTACTGCCACGGACGAACAACTATTACTTATGACCCACAGAGCTAAAGAATGCGCTGCTCACATTAAAGCAATTTTGGGGTTTACTGTCCCGCCTGATTGTCAACCGATTTGGTTGCTGGCCACTTTAGTCGCGCAGTTGGGATTAAGTTTAGATTTTCGCAAATCTGGGCCACGCGGAATGCAGGTTAAACTATTTTCGCTTTCTAAGTCGGAATTAGATTTTGCATTACAAGTTATCGCTCATCGTCAACAGCAACGAACTGATTACGCTCAAACACATTCCTCGCAAGGAGTTGAACCTGTTTCTTCTCCCGTATCCACCCCCCCCATAAATGGTATAGGAAATCCCTTAGTTGAGGGGGCGGATACTACGGAGCCACACCCAGATCCAAATAACAGAATTACATTACTTCACTGTGTAGAAATGCTTCGCTCTGGTATTACCAAAGGAGCCGAGGCTATCAAAGGCATTCTTAAGCGATGGGCCACTGATTGGCGGTGGGAGGTGGTTCTGAAGCTGGATACGCTCGCACAAGAAGAATTGCAGGCTCTAGCTCTTGCATTTCCACAGTTTTATGACTGGCTCTCTGAGGATGTGCTGCCTGTGGAGGGGTGAAGTATTATCAAAGCTGACGGCTCACTATTACAAATTATTACTTTTTTTCTCAGCAATATTACGTTGACTGTACTGTTTTTCCTTGCAAATTTATTTTTTGAATAAAATGAGGTTAAGGTCTTTTCTGGACTGTGTTTTTGACCACTTCGACTTTCGTAGGTTTCTCGAAGTCGTTTTCTTCAACCGGGGCAAGCAGTGATAACGATGATACCGCTCCTAATACTTGTTCTTCTTTTACCTCCAAATACTTGTAAAGCTCATCCAAGGTGCGATGTCCAGAAATTTCCTGAATTACTCTTAAGGGAATTCCGGCATTACTCATGGTTGTGAGCGCCGTGCGACGAAAGCTGTGTGAACTTACGCCCTCAATCTCTGTTCGTTGGCAAGCTACTCGCACTATCCACAGTGCCGAATCTCGGTGCAGGTGGCTACCCGCCCTGGAGTGGTCTGGATTTCCCGGAAATAGCCACAGTGAATCATCTCGCGGTTGATATGCTTGTAGCCTGATTCGCAATTCTTGAATTACAGGTATGGCGCGGGTAGCCAGTTTATTTTTTGTATTCCCTTTGCGAAAAGTGATTTTATTCCTGACTTTTCCTTTGGAGTCATATACATCGCGCTTGAGTAATGTCACTGCTTCCGAAGCTCGACAAGCGGTGTAAAGCATCACGGCAAATAACGCTTTGTCTCGTAGTGAGTCTACCCCCTGCGAGAACAGAAGTTGAATTTCTTCTGGCGAGAGTATCTTGGCTCTGCCGTGCCTATCAATCTTCAACTTGCCTCTTTAATTACCACCCCCGTTGTTTTCTCATTATCCCAGTCTAGGGGGACAAGAGCGATCCTCTGTGTGAAGGTTATAGCGTGCAGTCAGAGCAGGGTTAGAAAGTCCAGCTAAACTCTGTACAGTTACAACATCTACACCAGCATTTAACAAATCCCAAATGAACGTATGCCGCAGATCGTGAGGCGAGAATGGTTTGATACCAGCTTGTTCACCCCGCTTGTGTAAAATAAATAACACTGCCTGGGGCGTAAGCCGTTTGTGAACTACACGTCCAGACTTATTGACTTGACATAGCAGGGGGCCTGGTGTGCGAGTTCGGATTTCAATCCAATCATTAACGATAGCGATCGCGCTCTTAGATAAATAAACAATCCGGTCAACTCGTGTGTGACTGGAGTGGATTTTGATTTCTCCAGGATGTGCCAAATCTTTTAGCTCCAGACAAACCACTTCACTCCGTCGCAGACCAGCACCGCGAAGGAAAGCTATAAGTGCAGCATCTCTAAAACCTGCTGGGGTGAGATCGCTAAAACAAGTCTGCATCAAAGCATCAAGCTCATCTTGACTAAGCACCCGTCCGCTTAATTCTTTTGACACTTTGACACTCTGGATGTCAACAGCACGGGCATAATCAATCGGGTTAATCAGCCCGGAGTGTAGAGCTTGTTTCAAAACGCCCCTTAAGGCGCATAGTATCCGGTTAACGGTTGCTGGCTCGTACTTTTGGATGAGTGCGGTGCGAAGAGCTAGGGTGTGTTTGTAGCGCAATCCTGACCAATTCAAAGTCAGATGGTCAGCTTGATGATCTGTGACCAATTGAGCAATCAGGTTGAGTGAGTGCTTCATTGTCGGTTTCGATCCCGGACTTAGTGTCGAGAGATAAATAATTGCCGGGTGTTGGGTCAAAGGTGGCGTACTCGTCAAAACCAATGAAGTAAAAGAGTTGGTAGACATTGCGGATCTAAATCTTCTAGAAAATTATATTCCGCACAGTTATATTTTGATAAGTAATCTACAGCCAAACAAGCAGGTACAGTCCAGGTTTTTGATTTGAGTAGATCTGATTTGAGGTGGACTAAAGGTAAGAAAATTCTGCCCAATTCCTAGAGAGGCAATCACCATAATTGCGATCGCTCCGAGTGGTAATACCCAAAGCTTGTACAACAATGGTAGTCCGAGGATGCACGCCAAAATAACCAGCCCTAAAAACAGACTATCAGCCATCAAAGTTAAGGGTTGGGCTATTTTTTGAGCAAATGTAGGAGCGAACTTGTTGATGACAAGACCGAGACTCACCGGCAATATTTGCACCAACATCACTTGCTGGGCAACATCTAAAATTGCCACTTTTTGCGAAATATCTGGAAATAAGATGGCAAAAATCGCCAAGGTAGAGGGAGTCAAAACCATGATTACGTAAGAGGTTAATCACAAAACTACGAATAATCGAGAAATTAGCAGCAGCATAGCCATCAACCATTTGGGCCGAGTCTTCATCAAAAACAACATCTTTCAACGGCAGTCGCTTCAAGTCGTTACCGTCAGTTGCTAACCATTCTAAGGAGCTTAATTCTACGTACTGACTTGCCCATTTATTAAATATCTGTGTCAATTCCGCAAAATTTACACGCATCATCACACGGCGAATTGTCGAGTACGATGGCACTCTCTGTTTTGGTATCTCTAGTATTTCGATTAATGATTGTTGATGGCGTTTGACAAAATCTCCTAAACCTCTGTATCCTACACAACCACTCATTGTTCCCATGATTACCAACACCAGTACCAGCCATAATGGGTGTCTTTGTCCTTGCTTTGTACGGAAATCTCTGACGAGCTTCAGTTGCGTTATTAAGCTGACTTTCATTACTACTGTTCAACATTGCTCTGACTCTCCGATTCAACCATTTTTCTTCCTAGAATGAAACAGCCCTGCCCTGTGTAGGGGGAACAACTCATCCAAATGTGGGTTTGCAGATAAGCAGAAAATTTTTACAACGCAAGAACAAGGGTTTGAGGTACTTAAGTGCCAGAGTATGACGATCGCTTCTATTCTAATTATTGAAATAAAAGTATAAATGTGGGTTTGCAGACTAAGTGAAATTTTTTCAACGCAAGAATAAGGGTTTGAGCAATTTTTGTTGCAGACTAAATGAAATTTTTTTGCAGACTTAGTGAAATTTTCCCCCTAAATTCGCAGACTAAATGAAATTTTCTCAATTACATAACATCTTGATTTGCGTCATTTTGAGTTAAGCTCCAAGCAAGTAATGTATGCAGTTCCAACAAAGGGAAAAATACGTAATCACTAATTATCGTATCTTTAGCTATTAAACCTTCAAATAAATCATAATTATAACCAGATAATTTATCTCGGTTCGACGCTTCTAAATTTTCTAAATATTGAATTTCATTACTATAATTAACTGAATCTATATCAGGGACTTGACAGAGCAGAGAAATTTGGTATGACAAAGCAAACTGTTCAGCACTGATAGTAGTTATAGAAGAATTACGTAAATCGAATCCACACTTACATTTGAGTAAGTTAGCTCTAAAAAACTGAATAGGCTGATGACAATTAGGACATTTTTCAATTAGAAAACATTTATGGAAAGGACATCCTGTAACACTATGCAGATGCCAAATTTGACGATAATAAGGCGATAACTGTAAACAAACAGGGCATAATCTTGGGCCTTGTTTGCGAATAAACCTAACTGGAATATTCTCTCCAAATGCTTGAACAAGAGTTGCATAGAAAAATTTAGCCTTGCCAAGAGTCACAGAACTAAATGCCATCGACCAAAGAGTTTTTTCTGAGACTCCAGTAATATGACTTAGCAAACATAAGCTATCAAATTGAGGATAAAAGATGTTGGCATGCCTTTCTGTTTTTGTTAATGCAGAAACTCTTAAAATATAATCGGGAGAAGAGTAGTAATTACTATCAGCGAGTCGGGCAATATACCCAACTAAACTTTCATCAGTGTAAGGATAAGGGCGGCGTAAAAGTTTATTATCACTGTACAAGCTGACTCCCTCCTTCTCCTATTTATGTAAAATGTCAGATGCCTTTGTTGAGCGAGTTTTTGGTTTAATTCTCCGATTAGTAGCTTCTAAAGTTGAAAATTCTTGTAAGGAATAAACTTCCTTTTCATATAGGAGATATTCATCAGTAAGAAAAGGGTTATACTTGTGCAGCTTATCTGCTTTTACATACTTGTCAAATGCAGTAGCTAAAACATTTAAATCAAGTTTCTCTAACCCTTGACGAAGTGCTAAATAAGTCCCATAACGAATTAGTTTCATCACATAAGCAACAACACCATCAGATGCGTAGTAAAAACGCAGGGACATTTCTTCACTAGCTAAACAAGATTCATCACTCAAGGGAAGTTGTGATTCCACTGCATGTATAAAAGTCCGAAATTCTTTGCCAGAATCAGCTTTCCATTCAAAAGGGCTGAGAGTATATCTATTAGTAAACCTACGACTTAACTGAGAGTTAAACTTAAAAACAGCATTACTTTCTGGTAAACCAATTAAAATTATCGGAACTTTAGCATCTAAAATTAAATTTTTTAACCAGTCAGAGACAGTTTTTAGTACCTTAGCTGAATCTCGGTCAATAAAATGTTGAAATTCATCTAAAAAAATAAGTTCTACACCACAATCTTTCATCAATCCTATTAGCCTAATAGTCTGACTTCCTACTGTACCCTTATCATAAGCAGGGTCTCCTAATTCCCAAAGAAGCTTAGTTACAACACTTTTGACTGTCGCCGGGGAAGGAATGGTAACAGACAATATCGGAACAACTGTACCAGTAGCTGTTTCATATCTGGGAGACTCTTGAAGGTAACTTCTAAAAATAGTAGTTTTACCAGTTCCAGTTTCTCCTTGCAAAAATAAACAATCTGGCTCATCTTTTAAGTTAGAAAAATGATGGCAATAATCAATAGCTGATAAAATTTCTTTGATGCGAGGATAGATAACATATATGTTATTAGCAAGATACAATCGCTCTGACAATGTCATTTTTAGCAAATGCTTTCTATCTAACATAGATTTATATCTCCGGATTTGGTAAACCTATACTAATATCCCATCCAGATAAATCTGGCTTCCACTCATCCACCGTTTTTTCATTAATAGAAACTGTTTGCTCAACTTGAGATAAAGATTGTTGCTTTCGGGTATGTTTTCGCTTTTTTTGAATTTTTAGGTTACTGTCAGTAGAATTTAGATATAAATCTTGATTTGGCTCAACTTGAGAGGATGAATTATCAGTATCTTTCTCATTAATCTGTGAGGATTCAGATAAATTAAAAGCGCTACCAATGTCGGATATGCCTGCCATTGGACTATTATTAGATTCCTCCTCTGTCAGGTGATTAATATTAGTATTTAATGTTGTTTCTGTTATAGTATTTTCCGGTTGATCCCTGTTAAATCCTTCTCTTCCTATACCTTTCCACCTAGCCATTGCCGAACGAGTTTTACCTTTTTTAGTTAATAGCCATTCTCGTTCTACTATTTCTTGAATTTTCTTTTTAGCTAAAGCAAGGGCAACAATATCTACTTTTTTGTACTCAATTGCTGCCAAATTCTTTATCACTTTGTGTTGCCATAGAGACAGTCCTTGAGTATAAGCATAAGATACAGCAGGTATGGCTATAAAATTGTCACAAGTTGGGTCAAAAACATAGATACTCGATAAATCGAGAGGGTCAACTTTAATGGTCGCTTTCGCTGTGAATCGCTTACTCGAACTGCTTTTTTTATCTGATTTTTCCAAATCAGCACGTAACTGGACAAGTTCAGGACTATTGTAATAAAGTCCCTCAAACTCTATGCCTTTTATAGAAATAACTCGTTTCTCAATCCGTCCTAGCAAAACCCTTAATTCCTTATGTGAAGGTGGTAATGCAGGTGGATATTCTAATAATGCTTTTTCCCAAACCTCAGAACGGGGACATTTAAATTCTGGATGAGCATCTTGATTATGAATATCAATGATAAATATATGAATCATTTCTTGTAAGGCATCAAATGAAACCACAGCATTTTTTTTAGGATCATAATCATATTGCTGCGTAAACTCTAAAAGGAAGTATCCAGGTTGACCTACCAATATTTTGGTATTTAACATCCCAAAAAATCTTTCAACCCCTGCCTTATACCAAGGCATTTTAGGTGGGGTATATTGAATATGAATTTGAAGCTGGCTACAAGCATCCTTAAAGTGTTCGCTATAAAATTCCTTACCATTATCGACTACCAGTGTTTCCATTAATCCATAGCTAGTCCAGTGATGCTCTACTTGAGGAAATTTACGTTTAACATAATCTTTAGGGCGAATGGCATTGAGCAAACACTGCATCACACTCAATGAACTAAAAGGTTCAAAACTTAGATAATAACCAACAACTACACCTGAATATTTATCGATAGCAGAAGTTAATGCAGGAGTTCCTATTGGTAATCGAGTTTCATCATCCACTACAAAAAATGGTAGTTTTGTATGGTCAATCTCTACTCTTTCTAAAGGACGAGTTACTCGCATAGATTCTTGGCTTGCAGTATACATTTTTAGAACCATATCTAGCCTTGGTTTTTTCATAGGGTTCTAGTTTAGAAATAGAGCGATAGATGGTTGTCCGATGCGGAATTTTTAATTTTTCTAATCCAATTTCTTCTCGAAATTTGTTTTCTTGTTCAAGGCTAGCGACCACTTCATCATAAACGGCATCTACGCTGGCTCTAAATGGAGTTAGATAAATTTTTTTAACGGCTTTTTCTACTATTTCATTGACTTCAGCTTGTAACTTTGGTCGATAATCTCCACGACCTCTATAATTTGGTACTAGTGAGCGAATGTCTTTTCCTGAATACTCGTAACCTTTTAGCCAACGATAAAGTGTAATGTAACTTGGCGGATGAGAATCATTAATTTTTTGAGATGTTTCTTCTATGATTGGGCAGAGGAATTCTTTGGTGCGCCTGCTATCATTTTTCTCTAACACAGCAAGTGTATATTGTTCTCTTCTTAGGGCTTCCTGCTTTAAATCTAAAGGGATTTGTGTAAAATCTGCGCCACAATAATCTTTTTTATTTGCTTTTGTAGTAGCTTGAAGATTTTCAAATTTTAATTCATCCTTGAAAAATAACTGAATTAAATCAGTTTGGGATATGCAGGATACATTCTCTGTTACGACATCACAAATTTGAAAGCTACCATCGGTTAATCTTTGTTTGATAGTATACTCTCGACCTTTCAACCAAAAGTGTAACCCTTGAAATAGTTTTACCCTACTCATATAGAAAACTCCAGTAGAGAAAGTGCCTTTTGATTTATATAGATTGGGCTATTTGAACTAATAGGTTGCCTTAAGTCAGTTTTCAGGAATCCTAGAAAAATTAATTTCAACAAAATATTTATACTAATTTGCTTAGGAGCTAAATCTAAAAGAGCAGTTTTTATCGATGTTGAAACCTGCCTTTGAAAATACTGATAGCAGTCTAGGGTATTATTGATGCTTAACGGTTCACCAGCATATTTATAAAGAAGTTTGAGATTATTTAACTGTGGCTGAACTCGAATCATTGCATCCGTAACTACAACAAATTCCCAACCTTTCTCTTGACAGATGGGCGCGAACGCTCGGAATAAACTGAGATTTTTATCAGAATTTACTTTGCTTGCTGGTTTGACCTCGACAAGTAACTTTTTATGCCTGCCTTCAACCAAAAAGTCAGGAGTATAGCGTCGTTGACGGTGATTAAACCTGTAAAAGATACTCAATGGCTGGCTGTGGTACGACAGCACATCTGGGTCGGTTTCCAGCAGGTACATATAATCCCTCTCAATTAGGGACTCATACCATATACCTGTCTGCATTTTCAGGCTGGAAAACAGACCAATGTTTTTCTTGCTGTTGGAGTTAGTTATTTTTCTAGCTGGGTTAGCCAAGCTGAACCTGCTCTTCCCGGACTTGAGCGGCTTGAAGTCGGGTATTTTTAAAGATTATGTGATATGAAACGCATTTCACTTAGTCTGCAACAAAATTTCATTTAGTCCGCACAAATTTCACTTAGTCCGCACGAATTTCATTTAGTCTGCAAACCGACATAAAACTTGTGACTTACACCATAAGCTGTCCGTTATTAAAACCATAAGTTGTCCGCAGTAGAAGTTAAAAAGCAGATTATTACGTTTAGTAGCCGGACAGTGAAACTAGTGTTTTGTAATGATAAAGTGACCGAAAGTTAATTATTCAAGCATAAACAGTCCGAAAATTACGGATTTTTGTATGCTCAGTGACCAAGAATTTGAACAATGGTGTCATCGGCTCGGTTTAGCACAGACGACAAAAGAGTTTGTGCAACAAATCCGTTGTTCGGAGCCTGTAAGGAAAGTAGGTGGCGGGGCGAAAAATGTTTGTGGTAGCTATCCAAGCCAGAAAATGGGAAAAACGATTCAGTTTGAGTCCCATAAAGTAGAGCTGCCAGCGATTGTAGAGTATGAAAACGACGAAGATGTTCTGGAGTATTATGACCAGCCAGTTCGTTTAAGCCTATCATTTGAATCGAAAAGCGGACGTAGGGTGGTGACAAGCCATACTCCTGATTTCTTGGTAATTCGGCATAAGTGTGCAGGGTTTGAAGAATGGAAAACTAACGAACGTCTTGTGACACTGGCTCAGAAACAACCCACAAGGTATCAACAAAACGAAAATGGTAAGTGGCAGGCTCCACCGGCAGAAACTAAAGTTCAATCATTGGGGCTTTACTATCACCTTCGTACAGATCAGGAAATAAACTGGATTGCTTACAGCAACCATCAGTTTCTCAGGGCTTACTTGAACCCTGAGAATATAGTTAATCCAGAGGCAAAGACAAGAATTATTGAGTCTGTTACAGCTAATCCGGGGATGACCCTGAAACAATTACTTTTATCAACAAGTACGAGTTGGGTAGATGATATTTATGTCTTGATTGCAACAAAGCAGTTATATGTAGACTTAGAAGCCTTAGCGTTGAGTGAACCAGAAAAAGTTCATCTGTTTAGTAACCAGCAGGTAGCAGAAGCACATAACTTAATTATGTCTAAAAAGGCGGCTGCTAGAGTTGCTTGCGGGCAACAAATTGATGTAGCAGTTGGTGCAACCGTGTTCTGGGATGGAAAAAGTTTATCTGTAATTCAGATTGGAGAGAAAAAAATTGTCTTACAAGGTGAAAATCATCTAGTTGGGTTAAGCCATACAGAGTTTGAAACACTAATTGCACAAAAAGAAATTACTGGCATTGAAGCTCAAGGAATAAAATCAGTCGAAATTTGGGAACAGTTAAAATGTGCCAGTCCAGAAGACTTAGCCGTGGCGAACTACCGCTCCAAAATTATTGAGCCATATCTGCATAGAGATCCGCCAATAATGCCAATAAATAGTCCTGTATCTGAGCGCACAATTCGCAGATGGAAAGCCAAATATTATGCCGCAGAGGAAACTTTAGGCTGGGGTTACGTTGGTTTGCTGCCAAATCGTAAAGACAAAGGAAATCGCATTGAGCGATTTTCACCTCAAACATGGGAGTTCATCGATAAAATTATTGAGCAGCATTACGAAAATTTCAAGCAGAGAAATAAACTGACAACTTACGGTATTCTGACAAGAGAATGGGAAAAAGCGGGAAAAACAGACCCTTGCCCCAGTCGGACTACGTTTTACAAGCGCATCAACAGTAGAGCAGATCATAGACAAACCCGTAAAAGGCAAGGTTCGCGGGCAGCTTATCAGAAAAGCTCGTTTTATCATGAATTAAAGTTCTCGACACCTTGCCACGGAAGCCGTCCATTTGAAATTTGCCACATTGACCATACCGAGTTAGATATTGAGTTAGTTTGCCAAAGGACAGGATGTTGTTTGGGTAGACCTTGGGCAACCGTTTTGATTGATGCTTTCTCACGACGTATTTTAGCTATCTATTTAACATTTGACCCGCCGTCCTATCGCTCCTGCATGATGGTGCTACGAATTTGTGTGCAGAGATTAGGACGGTTCCCAGAAACTTTGGTAGTAGATAATGGTATAGAATTTGGCAGTATTTACTTTGAAACTCTGTTAGCAGCATTTGGTTGTATAAAAAAACAACGCCCTGTGGCTAGTCCTAGATTTGGTTCAATAATTGAGCGTTTTTTTGGCACTAGTCATACTGAATTTTTCTATAACCTGAAAGGGAATACCCAAATTACAAAACAAATTCGCTTAGTAAATAAGACGAATAATCCAAAGACGCAAGCTGTATGGACGTTGCCAGAAATATATGAATATTTTTGTGAATATGTGTATGTAATTTATGACCAAAGAGAACATCCTGCACTCGGAC
The DNA here is from genome assembly GCA_003990705.1 of Nostoc sp. HK-01. GTDB lineage: Bacteria > Cyanobacteriota > Cyanobacteriia > Cyanobacteriales > Nostocaceae > Nostoc_B. The sequence continues at coordinate 243,810 of AP018319.1, read as the reverse complement.
AAGCACCATGTGTTGTGTTTGAAAATGGTCTAACTCAAAGTGGAATGCGCTTTAGTCAAAGAATTGTTAATGATGAAAATTTCCAAATTTTTACATTGCCCTCAACTTCAAAAGGAACTGCCAAAGTTATACCAAAGCTTGGGGTAAAAATTAACCACATTTACTACTGGTCAATAGATGATTGTTTTATCCATCCTGAAATTGAAGGAACCCAAGTACCTATTAGATATGATCCTTGGGATGTAGGTACGGCTTATGCCTATGTGAAAAATGCTTGGGTGCGTTGTATTTCACAACATTATTCATCATTACAAGGACGTACTGAACGAGAAATTCGGCTTGCTAGTATCGAAATACGTCAGCAGAAAAAGCAGTATAACCAGAGAATAACAATTAGAGCTAATGAACTTGCACAGTATTTAGAATCAGCCGAAGCTCAAGAGATTTTACAACTACAAAGACTGCGAGATTTGGCAGCAACTGGGGTACGTCAAATTGTAGCTTCTGAAAGAGTGAAACAAGCACAATCGATTATTAAAGAAGATTTAGCCAGTATTAAAAACAATATTACAGAAGAACTAACCCCGCCAAATAAATTAGAGGCTCAAGAAATCAATCCCAGGCAAATCCAACCTTACTCTCAACAGGAGCTGTGGTAATGAATTTTCAACGTCCATTTCCACAAGAACTCCTAACAAAATCCTCAAGAGAGCGACTGAACTATTTTCATAGCATTACAGTTGGGCATTTACGTTTAAGGCAAGCTTTAGATGCTTTATTAATGAATCTTCAACAACCAACAGATATTTGTGTTCTATTTGTTGTTGGGCCGGCTGGTGTGGGCAAAACAACTTTAAGGTTGCGGGCCGAAAAGCTGTTATTGGAAGAGGCATTAATATCCATGAGCCATAATACCTGTCAAATTCCAGTCGCAGGAATAGAAGCAATTCCAGCAGAAGGTGGAAAGTTTAATTATAAAGATTATTACTTAAGGGTTTTAGAATCTCTGGATAATCTTTCAGTAACTTTAAGCACTAAGAACAGTAACGTTAATTTCCAAAATCATGCAATTGGTTCCAATACATACTTCGCTTCCAAAAGTTCTGATATTGTACGTCGTGCTTTAGAACAAACGATGCGGCATCATCAACTGACAGCACTAATGGTAGACGAAGCTCAACATCTACTGATGTTGGCTGGTGGGAAGCAAATGCTACATCAGATGAACTGGATAAAATCTATCGCCAATGTTACTGGTACTGTACATATTTTATTTGGTACTTATGATTTACTGAACTGTTGCCACCTTAGTGGTCAAGTCAGCCGACGCAGTGACGATATTCATCTGCCTCGCTATTGTTCAGATAGTAAAGAAGATGTAACGGAATTTATTCGGATACTTCAAACATTCCAAACACACTTACCATTAATTGAAGAACCACCTCTGGTAGAAAAGTACGAATATCTTTTAGATTATTCGTTGGGTTGTATTAGTATCCTCAAAACTTGGTTAACAAGAGCTTTAAGAACTGCGCTGGCAGAAAATGCTATGTCCTTGAGTTGGCAGCATATTCAACATAACGAATACTCGAAAGCACGACGTGAACAAATTCAACAAGAGGCAAAAGCTGGAGAACAGCGATGGCAGGACGAGGTAGGAACTCAAAGCCGAACCCAAATGGAAACTTTAGCACCTGAAGATTTAAGCCAGCCACCTGTGAAAAGGGGTCGTGTTGGAAAGCGTCAAGCTAAAAGAGATACTGTAGGGATTAATCTAGATGTTAGTTAATTCTTATACTAATGACGGGTTGTGGAATTTAGAAAAACCAGTCATGCCACAGCGTAGCCGATTGTTCCCTTTGGAACCTATTGGCATTGGTACAATCTACGTGGAAAGCTTGAGCGGGTATGTAGCTCGTCTTGCTGAATATCATTCTACTACTACAGAACAGTTAATTTTGTCTAAGATTCTCCCCTTAATGGAGCGAAGAATGTCTCAGACAAGCCCCACAGACATTATTAATAATTTTTTTGGAATTCATTATTCCTTAGCAGCTGCAAATGAAATCAAAGGTATTTTTGCTACAACTTTAATTCAGGTTCTTGAGGAATTAACTTTACGCCAAGATTTGACTAATTTGTCACCCCTAAAATGGGCAAGTTTGACCTTTGAGTCTAGTTTTCTGCGCTTGTATCAAGCTTGGTGTCCATTGTGTTATGGCAGTTGGCGTACCCAGAATCGAATAATCTACAACCCACTGCTATGGTTAGTCAACACAATCAAATTTTGCCCCCATCACGAACATCAAACTCTGATTGAGCATTGTCTTCACTGTAATCAGCAATTTCCAACGTTGACTAGGTGTTCTCGCCCAGGATATTGCTCAAGCTGTCATCTCTGGTTAGGTGATTTTGGAATCAACCAAAACCTTGATGAACAGGTAGTGACAGAAAACTCAGAAAATTCATGGCAGTATCTGTTAATGGGAGATGTTTCTTCTCATCGCAGAGACAAACTGACATGGCAGTGTATGTGGTTTGATGATGTCGAGGATCTAGTTGCTAACGAACCGTCTCAGTTTCTGCCGCCTAAGAATCAAACTTTGGATGATTTTTAACCATAAGCTGTCCGTTACGGACAATTTATGGTGTAAGTCACAATACAAAATAATTGAAGAGTATTTATAAGTAAATTTTAATCGTAGATAATATCGTAGATAAGATAAGGGATACTTATTTTGTGTTGCGAACGGGATCAGGTATGATGGTTTGAGGTCGGAGGTCGGAGGTCGGAGGTCGGAAGTAAGAATGTGGAATAGGTGCAAGTATGGATAAAAATGTGGGAATTGTTGGTAAAAGTAAGGTGTTTGCCATCCGAATTATTAAAGCTTGCAGCTTTTTGGATGAAAAGCCAGGGATATGCCGCACATTATCAAAGCAACTGTTACGTTCTGGAACGAGTATTGGTGCAAATGTACGAGAGTCGCGGTCGGCTCAGTCTGATAAAGATTTTTTGCACAAGATGGAAATTGCTTTAAAAGAAGCACGAGAAACTGAGTACTGGCTAGAAATTTTGATTGAGTCTGAAGTTGTAGAGAAATCTAAATTTTATCCGTTACTTCAAGAAGCTGATGAAATAGTGAAGATACTCGTCGCTTCTACTCGCACAATTAAACAGAGGTTAAATAGCAGCAAATCGAACGGCAGGAGAATGGAGGCAGCAAGCGAGAATTAATAATTTAACTCCAAATAGAGAATAAACATATAAATAATTACTTCCGACCCCCGACCTCCGACCTCAAACTTGATGAAACAATGATGAATAACCCAGAACTAAACAATCTACCACCAATAAAACTAATTCCTCTGGACGCTGAAAAATTACAAGCATTGCAGCGCCCAGAGAGAGCGCGGCCAACAACAGATATTCGCCATGTAAAGGTATTAGAATTTTTACGGAGCAACAATCTGTCGGTAAATAGCCGGAAGCTGTACGAACGGGAACTGAAGAGATTTTTGGGATGGACGCAACTGCACTACAATGAGCTACGCCCACGTCACTTGGCATTATATAAGGAATATCTCCGCGACGAAGTACAGACTGATACAGGTAAACAGCTTTCAAAAAGTAGCATCAATGCAGGGATTTCTGCGCTGAAAAGTTTTTTTAAATGGATGTGTTACACATACCCAGAGATAATTGCTACGAATCCGACATTGGGAATAAAACTGGAAAAAATTCCGTTACCACCAGCCCAAAGCTTAACCCCTGAACAGATGGAGAAAGTGTGGGCGGCATTGGAGTTGTTAGGAGAAACGAAGCCGAGAGATACAGCACTGGTACACATACTCTGTCATGGGTTGAGGGCGGGGGAAATTGTCGAATTAAATGTCGGTTCTTTTGATGGCAAGCTGTTGTTTTTGCCAGATACAAAAACGAATGAACCCCGCTTAGTGCCACTGAAGAAAGAAAGTCGAGAAGTATTAACTGAGTATTTGCGATCGCGTAGTGAGCAGGGAGAAGAATTAAACAGCCTCACCCCGTTGATGATTTCGCATCATGCCTCATTCAAAGGAGAACGCTTAAGTTATCACGGCATTTACTTTGCGGTGGAGAGAATAGGTGAACTGGCAGGCATTGAAGAACTACACCCGCATTCGTTTAGGCATACTTACGCTACGGACTTATTACTGTTAGGCGTAGATCCAGGTCATGCAAGGAAACTGACAGGACATCAAAGTGAGAAGGCATTTCGACGGTACACACTTCGCTCGGAACAAGAAGCGGCGATCTCGGCGTATTATCGGGCAATAGGCGAGGAGCCAGAGGTGGAGTAGAGTATGCCAAAGCCACTAGATCCCAAGTGCCAACTGTGTGCAAAAATGCCAACATCGAAAGCGAAGGTGCTGCACGGCCCGGAGGGAGATAAATGCTGGAATCCAAAAGTGTGCCATAATCGCCGCTCGTTTTATCGCCATCGCAGTGATGAGAAAAAAGGACAAATAGATAAAATTACGGTCGAGCCACCAGCAACACATTATGCAGTGCTTTATCTATATAAAGAACCAGGAGATAAACCCTTACACGCTTTGAGTGCAGAACTATGGCTAGGGCAACAACCCGTTTGTCGGCTAGAGCCAATTCATTGCTTTGGATTGACAGCGGGTAAAATCCGAGCTTATACAGACCAAGTGTTGCAAGCATTTGCCAAACAATATGGTATTTCGCTGCATCAATATAAGGATATGTTTGAGATTAGCCCCTCTCATTGTCCAGTAAGACCTTGCCCCATGCACCCTGAACCATAGAGATGACAACGTATCGTCAGTTAACTATTTGGGAAATTTTAGAAGAGATATCTGCCGCGCCACCAACCTCGTCACTAGCGCCAGTGTGGGAGTGCTTAGACACTCAACTGGAAAATTTATCAACCGAAGCGCAGTTATCAACCGCAGCCGCAGCATTTTATCAAATAGCAGATATTCTCCTATCTCGTGCTGGGTTATTGCTAGAAGATGTAAAGGCTCAGAACGATACTGAGGGGCCAGTTATCAGTACTGACATCTTTGCGGGGTTGGTAAGAACAACGATGCAACTGGATTTAGATGACCTAATAGAAGAACCGCCACCGCAGACGTTTAGACCGCATGGGCCACACCAGTTTTCTTATCCGGTCAGCAAGGATGATTCAATAGCCGCACCTGTGGAGAAACAAAATGTCTTGACAATGCTAGAAATCCAGACAGTAGAGGATGTTCATCGGCTGGCGGGAGATGAAGATGTACAAAAATGGACTGGTGCGATCTCGGTGTATCTGGAACAGACTAAAAATGAAATAACGCTGACCTTACTACAACAGCAATTGAAAATGCCGATGGTAGAGGTATGGTTGGGATTATTGCTGGGTGGTTTTAGATTAGAGCAACGTGGAGATTTTTATGAAAATAAAAACGTTTGGGTAATGGGAAGTGCTAATGAAAACTTGATGCACTAAAGCAAATTGACCAGAACTGTCCAATAATGGTAGCTAATGGCAGACACATCGTTTTTAACCAACACCAGAATTAGCATGAGTAACAAGGCTGGCGTAATCCAGTTTTGGTAAGCCAAACATAGTATTGATGTACTAGAATAAACTGACTACTAGGTCTATAATAGTGTGCGGCATTTTAAAGCACCAATGTCCACGCCCCTAAATACTACTCAAGCACAAGCAAACGCCACCCCACACCACGAAACCATCACAGGGGTAGTAGAACGCCTGACTTTTCACTCAGAGGAATCAGGTTATACAGTAGCGCGTTTAACCCGCTCCCGTAATACAGACCTAACAACAATTGTTGGTAGTTTCGCCAACATCCAGCCAGGACAAACACTACAACTGACGGGTTACTGGAAAGAACATCCGCAGTACGGGCCACAGTTCAATGTCGTCAACTACAAAGAAACCAAGCCAGCAACGCTTACAGGAATCGAGAAATACTTGGGCAGTGGACTGATTAAAGGAGTGGGGCCAGTCACAGCCAAACGCATCGTTGCCCACTTCGGGTTGGAAACCTTAGAGATTATCGAAAACCAGATTGACAGACTCATTGAAGTACAAGGCATCGCCAAAAAGCGTGTCAAGCTAATCAAGAACGCCTGGTCAACGCAGAAAGCGATCAAGGAAGTGATGGTGTTTTTGCAAACTCATGGGGTATCAACCACCTATGCAGTCAAGATTTACAAACAGTACCAGGACAAAGCGATCGCCACAGTTACCACGAACCCGTATCAACTAGCAACGGACATCTACGGGATTGGGTTTCTAACTGCGGACAAGATTGCGCGGAACTTGGGTGTACCAACAGACTCAGAATTTAGATATTGTGCAGGCATCATCCACGCACTCACTGAAGCAGCTGAAGACGGACATTGTTACCTACCGCAGCCAGAACTAATCGAGAAAGTCACAAAATTGTTAGCGACTGATGAGCATCAGCCACTCCCCGAAGCGATCGCTCTTCTTATTAAGGAGATGACCTTAAGAGAGGAGTTGATCAGGGAAAGCATTCGAGATAGTTATGGAGAAAAGTTAATGCTGTGCTACAAGCCAACATTCTTCCATACAGAGACGAACTTGGCACAGATGATATCTAAACGGTTAAACCAGCCGATAGTACAAGATATGCCGCGTGTACGTGCATGGTTAGAACGTTTTATGGTAAGTCGGCAAATCCAGCTATCGCCACAACAACAGCAAGCAGTGGAGATGGCGGCATATTCTCCAATCATGGTTTTGACTGGTGGCCCTGGAGTGGGCAAGACCTTCACCACCCATACCATAGTCAATCTCTGGAAGGCGATGGGAAAAACTATTGCGCTGGCAGCGCCAACAGGCAGAGCAGCACAGCGATTATCCGAGATGACGGGGTTAGAAGCCAAGACCATACACCGCTTGCTAGAATTCGACCCAAAAACAATGGGTTTTAAGCGGGACAATGAAAACCCCTTGCCATACAACGCCATGATTGCAGATGAAGCAAGTATGCTGGATCTATTTTTGGCACACTCATTGTTTAAAGCCGTTGCAAGAGGAGCGCAATTATTATTAGTAGGAGATATCGACCAGTTGCCATCAGTTGGCCCTGGGAAAGTTTTAGCTGATCTAATAACTTCATTGAGAGTACCAGTGATCAAGCTAACGCTGGTATTTCGCCAAGCCCAGCAGAGTGCAATCGTTACCGCAGCACACCAAATCAACCAGGGTGATTATCCAAATTTGGAACCAATCTCAGATAATCCAGCATCAGATTGCTTGTGGCACGGTGGGGGACATGAAGCAGAACACGGAGTACAAGCAATTTGTGAGCTAATTACTGAGTTTATTCCCAGACTGGGTTTCAATCCGGCATTTGATGTGCAAGTGCTATGCCCTATGTCGCGGGGATTAGTAGGAACTCGTAATCTAAATATGGTGTTGCAGGGGCTGATTAATCCGCCTGCATCAGACAAAGTGGAGATCGCCAGAGGAGGGATGACTTTGCGTGTAGGCGATCGCGTAATTCAACAAACCAACGACTATGACCGCGAAGTATTTAACGGGGATTTAGGAACTATCTCTGGCATTGATACTGAGGAGCAGGAAGTTACAGTTGATTACAATGGTCGCCCCGTAGTCTATGATTATGCAGACTTGAACGAGATTACCCTGGCATTTGCCACCTCAATCCATAAGTCGCAAGGTTCAGAATATCCCGTAGTGATACTGCCATTGTATATGCAACATTATGTGATGCTGTCACGTAACTTATTTTATACAGGGCTGACTCGTGCTAGGAAGTTGGCGATAGTGATTGGGTCGAAGAAAGCGATATCGCTTGCTGTGCGAACTACTAATGACCAGCAGCGTTACACCAGATTGTGGCAGAGGTTGTTGCAGGCGATCTAAAAAGAACCAGAGAGATAGAGGTAAAATTAATAATACAAATATACTATTATTGTCCGATGACAGAACAAGCCAGCGCCTACGAACACAACGGCAAACCCACAAGCCCCACTTTTGAATCGCTACAGCTTGCCGAAAGATTTGCGAAAGCAATTGAGGAGTACAACTGGACAGTAGATTATGTAAAGTTTTGCGAACTGTTGGAGCTTGAGCCAGGGGATTTTGCCGATGAGCAATACCGTTATTTTCAGCAGTTGGCGGAAGCACTCACCAGATTTGATGCTGAATCTTTAGCAAAGATGATTAATGCTGGGTTAGGGAAGGAGTGAGCGTTGGAGAGTAATGAATACGGTTCGGATAAGCTCTTGAAGCAGAGGGAGAAAAATTACTGTTTAATGGTTTTTTCTCCCTCTGTACTTTCCTCTGCCCCTGCTCACCTCAACAGATAATTTTGTTAACCGAAGCGTATTAAGAAAGTAATCGCTCTTGGTGAATCATATATATAGATGGAATGTCATACTATTCCTGAGTAACATTCCTCCATGCCTTATTCATAACAAAAAGTCACTCATCAAACCTAACAAAAAGTAGGAATGAGACTGCAAATATGCAGAGAAAGTTTAGCGGGTTGTCAGTTGAAAATAGCTCGCGGGGAATGAATACTAGGGGAATAGTGTCTCATGATTCGAGAGAGGGTATGCAAACATACTATCTAGATAGAGAAAAAGAGCAGTCAGAATATCAGCCAGTAGCAGAGATTAAGCCCAAGAATAAAGCAGGGCAAAGATTCACGATAGGATTAATGTGGCTGGATGGTGTATTGATGATATCAGAGATGAGCTTGCATGGGGTGATGCTGGGAGGGCTAATATTATCAGCATCAATGGCAGTAATATTCCAAAAGCAAATAAATGAATTATTTCGCAAATGGGAGAAGAAAGGGCGCAAATATAGGATAAATATTTACGGCATACTATTTGCGTTATTGTCAGTAGTGTTCATGCTGGACTTTGCAGCAGCCCCAGCTAATGCACAGTTTTTTCAACAAGCGCAAGACTGGATTACTAACACTGGTTTCGGAGGAGCGCTCAACCCGGATACTGGGGCAACGGTGGTAGGCATTTTCAATATTTTGCGGATTTTGTTTTTGTTGTATATAGCGGTGTCAGTGGTCAACGTAATTCAAGCAGTCAGAAGAGATGAAGACTGGGCCAGTGCTGCCAGAACGCCATTGATTATTCTGGTTGGGGTGTTTGGAGCCGACTTTTTAACAACATTAATTACCTAAAAACAAGCAAACAGTTAGTAGCAATTACTAACTGCGAATGAATAATTGGCTTGCTAAGAGCAAGCCAATTAACTACAAATTGCGTTAGCGACGCTCATAGCGTACGCCGTGAATCGGAAAAGAAGATGCAGCCAGAAAAAAAATTCCGTGTAGTGAATCAAAGCTTAGGAACGCAACCAAAAATAGGGCCGTTACCAGCAGAGCAAATATTTCCGTGGTTAGTAATAACAACTTTGTGCATATTTGGATTTTACTATATGTTGAATTGGGGGTGGTTAGCAACGCTGTTTGCATCATTATGGGGATGTGCAACATGGTGGTTTGTATCGAGCAATAAAAGTTTTTTAGGAAAATTTGTAGGTACACCACGCATCAGTAGAGGATATATGCAATTCATCTCCTTAATTACAGATTCGGCTCAAACCAAGCAAAGAAATAATCAAACTAAAGTTAAGAGAGAAAAGAAAATTAAAAGATAAATTCAACAATTTGATAAATTTAAAATTTAATTCAAGTTAAAAATTATTTCCAATAAAAGAATGATTAAACAAGCCGAGAATTTAGGGAAGAAAACATTAACTTTGACCCCATTTGAAGATGTGGTAAACCTAGCAGGGATATGCGAAATGGAGGTAGGAGGGAGAAAAGGAATAGGAGCCTTAATAATTCAAAAAAAAGGAAATATCCAAATCAAATTCGCCTTTGATTGCTGGGGAATCCACCCAAACTTAGCAGCAGAACAAATAGTGCCAATATTTGAAGGAATAGAAGGGGGATTAAAAGAAATACCATCAGGAGAAAGACTGACAATACATTTTGGCTCATTCACATCAGATGAAACAAGACAAAGGGAAATATCTTCAATAGAAAAACAATGCTCCCTAGAACCAATAAAATTACTGTTGCGTTCAGAAAGAATGCGTGTAAGAAAGCTTACCCAGTCGGGAGTAAGGAAGAATAAGTTTCTGAGACTATGGTGTACATATACAGTAGAAGAAGATGAGAAGTTACAAGACTTTGCGGAGATAGGACTCAAGAAGCTGCAAAAAATTTGGTACTCATTTACAGGAGAGATTCATTCGTTAAATAAAAATCGGATTGAAAACATATTAAGGAATTCATTTATAGATGGATTTCAAAGTTGGGAGCAAATAATCTCAAATAAAATGGGATTGTCAGTAACGCCGTTGAGCAGTGAAGAAATCTGGGGGACAGTATGGGAAATATTTAATAATTCTCTGCCAACACCTGTACCCAATCCATTGAAACTAACATCGAATGAATTAAGTGAAAATCAAACAAGCGATTTTCATATAAAACACCATTTACTAGAGAATGAGAAATCAGTACCAGTATTTGATAAGAAGTGGGTAAGAATCCAGGATAAATATGTAGGAGCATTAAATTTTAGTCAAAAGCCTGGGGGATGGGTGGATGAATATTCACAACTGAGATACCTATGGGAAGTAATGTCTCGTGAGAAGATAGCAGATACAGAGATAATTTGCCAAATTAGTAAAGCAAACGAGACAATAACAAAGACAAATTTACAGCGATTAACAAAGCAGTCAATCACATCAACGGCGATGTCAACAGATTCAGGCAGTATAGATGTGAAGGCAGGATTAAACATAGAAGAATCGGTAGAAGCGCAAAGAACGTTATACAAAGGAAGTGCGGTATTACATACAGCAGTAGTGTTCTTAGTACACCGAAAAAATCTGCCACAACTAGATGAGGATTGCAGATATTTAGCAAGTTGCTTTCTGCGACCAGCAGTGGCAGACAGAGAAACAGAGTATGCGTGGAAGGTATGGTTGCAATGTACACCGATAGTGTGGGAAGCGTTATTAACCAAACCATTTAATAGAAGGTTAATGTATTTCACATCGGAGGCAGCAGGGCTAACACCGCTAATCCGCACAGCCACAGGGGATAAAACAGGATTTGAGCTAATAGCGGCAGAAGGAGGAACACCAGTACATCTAGACTTGTACCAAAACCATAAGAATTTAGCGGTGTTCGGGACAACGCGCTCTGGAAAATCAGTGCTAGTGGCAGGAATATTAACCCCGGCGATCGCGCAAGATATACCAGTAATAGCCTTAGATTACCCAAAACCAGATGGGACATCGACGTTTACAGATTACACCAAACTATTAGGCGCAGATGGGGCATACTTTGACATAGCTAAAGAATATAACAACTTGTTTGAGTTACCAGACTTACGCTCAATGGATGAAGAAATCATCAAAGAGCGAATGTCAGATTTCAAAGAATTTTTGAAATCAGTGTTGATGACGATGATTATAGGGACGAACTCAATAGGAGTAAGTTTTTCAATGGTGTCAATCATCGAATCGTTGTTATCGTTGGCACTACAAACATTTTTTAATGATGAAGAAATAAAACTACGATATCAAGCAGCATTGAGGGCAGGGATAGGAACAGTACAATGGCTTGATACACCAACATTAAAAGACTTCTGCCAATATTGCTCGCCAGGATACATAAATCTAGATTCACTATCTACAAGTAGCACAGAAGTAACGCAAGCATTAGGACATATACAGGTGAGATTAAAGTATTGGCTATCGTCAAAGGTAGGGCAATCAATCTCGTCGCCGTCCAGCTTTAGGGCGGATGCAAGGTTACTAGTATTTGCATTGAGGAATTTATCAAGCGATGCAGATGCAGCAATTCTAGCGTTGAGTGCGTATGCAGCAGCCCTGCGTCGCGCCCTGTCATCAAAAGCGAGTATTTTCTTCCTAGATGAAGCACCGATTCTGTTTCAATTTGACGCGATCGCTGATTTAATTGGAAGACTGTGTGCTAACGGAGCAAAAGCTGGGATACGTGTAATTCTATCAGCGCAAGAGCCGGAAAGTATATACCAAAGTAAAGCAGCAGCGAAAATATTTGCAAATATTACAACGAGGTTAGTGGGGCGGATACAATCATCAGCAATAGATCCATTTGTAGAAAGATTTAAATATCCCTATTCGATTATTAGTAAAAACAGTACAGAAGCATTTTATCCAAAGAAATCGCTGATTTATTCATCGTGGTTATTAGATGACAATGGCAAGTTAACATTCTGCCGTTATTATCCAGCGTACTGTTTATTGGCAGCAGTGGCTAATAATCCAGCCGAACAAGAATTGAGAGAGGTATTTTTGAATAAATATAATAGCAATCTTTTACTAGGGTTATATAAGTTTAGTGAGGATTATATTCGGATGATAAGAGGAGAAGAATTATCAGCCGAAGCGCAACAGTTGTTAGTTAAAGTCAAGCTAGTAAAGGCATCATAATCATGAAAAATAAACCCCAAAAACTACTGATATCAGTCACAATTACGATCCCCTTAGTGTTGAATGCTAATCCAAGTTTTGGATTGGTGTCAATTAAAGATTTCTTGGGTTCAGTATTAGAGGATATGCGACAAGAGTACAGCACTGTAGAAGAAAAAGCTCAAGAGAAAATAAGAAAAACATGGGCGAATCTGGCAGAAGATGCTCTTGATGCCATTGAATCATCAAAAGGAGAAATGGGAACACCAGACCCGGAGAAAAGTACACAAGATTTAATAAGAAGATTAAAGAATAGCAGAGGAATACCAGAAACAAAGTCATTAGCCCAATTATTGGAAAGAGATTTAGCTCGTGCGTCAGTATCTTCGACATTAGGAAACCAAGGACAACAAAATACCACCGAAAAAATACTCGCAACAATTCAAATATCGCAGGAAGTTAAGGATTTAGCCGAGCAAGCACAAGGATTAGATGCGTCACAAAATATTTTGAAAGTGATAGCAGCGCAAAATGCACAAATGGTGAGTGCAATATCCCGCTTTCATGCTGATTCATTGGTGGCGCGCCTTGATACTGCTCAATCAAACTTGATGTTGACGCAGGTAGCAGAAAATCTGGCATCTTCAGCGACAAAAGACGAGTTGAGACTAACAGGGCAAGCATCCTTAACTCAAGAATTAGTGTTGATGTCTTTATTAGATCCGGCAAGAAATGATGAATAATTTCATAGCACAAATACCGAATGGTGTAATTTCTAATGAGAATATACCAAGCAGAGCCGCCCAAATATCGCAATCGATATCTATAGGCTTTAATGAATTATGGACAGAAGTGCTAGGCGGAGAACTATATGGTTCTCTTTGTAAAGTCGGGACATTATTTGCGATAGCCACCTTGGGATTTTATATCTTGGAATGGACAAAGCAGGTAATTAATAACGAAGAACAAAGAGCATTCCAATCATTTATATGGCCATTGCTGATATCGGCACTGTTGTATAACAACGGGCAACTGTTAGGAAGAACTACAGTTGCAATTAAAGATTACATCAATAATGTCAATGGCTATGTACTAGAAAGGACAGCGGTGGGTGTTGATTTAAGAGAAGCATATTCCAGAGCGTTGGGAGTAGCAGCAGTTAGGGCAGCAATTGGCAGAGAAATTGAGGCTTGTCGCTCACTGACGAATCCGCAAGAAGCACTTGATTGTCTACAACAGGCCAAACAAAGGCTGAGTAACCCTGTTGTGTCACTTTAGGCAGAGGAAAAATAGAATTCAGGGTGAGTTAGGAAGATAAAAATTGGAGAAGTAAGCCTATAAACGATGGCTTGAAGCTGAGAAAAACCCTCATACAGTTGAGGAATAGAAAAAACTGTTAACCAGGGATATATGAGATTAAATAAAACGAAAGGTTGAATAATTAAACGCAGATTGTTGAGAATATTCTTCCAACCTTTACCATGATCCCACCAGGGGTGAGAAGCGAATGCTGATTGAGGAGATGGAGGAGAAGGACGCAGAGATTCTGAATGAAGACTAACCATAAGGTAGGCACTACAGACAATTTCCCACCAGCGTTCAATATCTTCATAGCGAGTAAAACGATAATCAGCCCAACCTAATTCATTCTTACTTTGTTTTAAACCATATTCTACCCATGTTCTTAACCCATAAAAATTCCCAACCTCTCTAGGTGTGATGTCGGGATATTTGCTCATCACATACCAGGTAGAGTTTCCGGGTAATGCTTCAGTATCTGTGGTAATTTGCCAATATCTATGTTCGCCACGTTTGCCGTGAATTATTTCTCTAATAAATCGATTTTCACTACTTAAGTCAGAGAATACTCTTTTAAATTTCTGCCACTTTAAATATTGAGTATACTGACCTTTAAGCAAGTCTACAGAATGGTTTGAGCGTATTGCTACTAAATAATTTAAATCTAGTTCATCTAATACAGATACAAAATTTGTGCCGCTTTCGCCATATAAGCTATCAGCCAGTACCAAGTTGAATTTAAAACCCATCGACTGTAACTTTCGTATTAGCATTGCCCCGATTTGAGGCTTGGTCAGATATTTATCTCCTGGCTTTAATTTCTCCCGTGGTTTGTACACTTCAAACAGTAGTGGGAATGTCATTCCACAAAATACACCATAGGCTGTAACTGCCACAACTCCGTTCTCTACTTTCCCCAAATTACCTATGTACTGACGTTTCACATAATCTGTGGTCGTACCTTTCTTTTTATCTCCGGTTTCATCAATAATTAAAATGATTGGTCTACCTTTGAGTATTTGTAGAATTAGCTCTAATCTTAAAGCTCTTAACTGTTCTACTTCCCAATATGGGGTAGTTAAGAAATGGTGTAGCCCTTGATAGTTCTCTAATCCAACAATTTTTGCTATTTCTGGTAGACTCTTTCGTTTTATATCAGAAATACATCCTATATGCAGATACTTAAACGCTTCAAAATTTCTGACATCTGAAAACAGCTTTTTATACCAAAGACAATATTCATCCACAAATTTAACAGTTTGTTTAGGTGGACGAGGCTCTACCATGCTCTGTGTCTTCGTTCTAGGCTTTTTACATTCTTATACTACCGCGATAGTGACACAACAGGGGTAATGACTACCCCAACTACTTTAGAGCTAGAGGCCCATTTGCATACTTAGTAGATCGAATTAATAGAGTTTTATCAGCACCACAACAGGCAATACAATCTGGAGCAAACCCGGTACAGGTATTACTATCACCTTTCAGTGCGTTTGTTGGTTCTTTAATAGCGGATAACGTAACGAATATTCTGGTAGGACTTTCCGGCGCATATCAGTGGGGGATAGAGTTAACAATGCTGTTGACGGCGTATCTTGGGCCGCTGGCTGTGGGAGGAAGTTTATTACCATACGGTTCCAAAGCAATACTGGCGTGGCTGGTGGGATATTTCTCAGTCGGAATGGCAAAATTGAGCTTTAATATCATTGCGGGTTTTGCAGGGGAGTTAATAGCTAATTCGCGTTCAGATCAACCGCTATTTTTCTTATTAACAATCGGAATATTTGCACCAGCACTGGCCACAGGGATAGCGGCAGGAGGTGGGCTATCGTTGCTAATGCAAATTAATAAAGCCGCAGATGAGGCCAGAAATGTAGCCAAGGATATTGCGGTAACAGTAGTCACAGGCGGTGCTGGCGGGATAACGAAGTTGATTCGTCCAAGATAGGAGCAGGGGAAGCAGGGGAAGTAGGGGAAGCAGGGGAGCAGGGGAGTAGGGGAGCAGGGGGAGAAATATGTTGAGAATTGGTAAACCGAAATTAGAATCTCAAGCTTATAAGCCCGAAATAAATTCGTTCTTGAGTAGTGGCCCTGCCGTGCCGACAAGAATAGCAATAATGGCGGTAGTGGGTTGTAGTGTCGCTTGTATATCGCTGATGGTACAGTTTCTTAACTATGGAGCGATTAGGAGACTAGCAAAGCAGGAAGTACCATCCCTAGTGCAGTTATCGAATGGAGAAACAATAACAGCAACAGCAGTAGAACCAGCCTATCGCTCTAATGAAACTATCAAAAGATTTGTGTCAGATACATTTGTAGGGATGTTTAACTGGGACGGATTAATCCAGAAAAACAATGCTCAAGGGAAACTAATAGTAGAAGCAGACCCTGGAGTAGAAGTTAAGGGATTAGAAAACCAATCAACATTAAAAGTAACAAATAGAGCTTATGAAGCGGCATTTGCATTATCAGAAAAGCAAGGATTTCGCGCAGCATTTGTGCGGAGATTAGCGCAAATGATTCCCTCTGAAGTGTTTAGTGGGAATCTTAGGGTGGCAATTATTCCCAACTATATATCTTCTCCAAGAAAAATAAAAGAAGGGAAGTGGGAAGTAGATTTTCAATCAACTTTAGTGACGTTTAAAAAATTAGATAATGCCGGAGATGCAATAGCGTTTAACAAAACAGTAACGCTAGAAGCAGTTACAACACCGCAAAAGCCACCAGAAGATATTTCAGAATTAGCAAAGAAAATCTATGCAATTCGCTCCAGTGGACTAGAGATTACACAAATTGTAGATTTAGATTTAGGGAAAAGATAATGAGTGAAAACCCATTAACAGTAGATGAAATATTAAAGCTGGACGATGAACCATCAGAAATAAGTAGTAATCAAAAAGCCGAGATAGAAGATGAAGAATTATTAACCCAACACACGGTAGTAACATCTCCTTGGTCAAGGATAGGGATAATCGGTGTGCCATTGGGAATAGGATTTTTGATTTTCTATTTGATGTTTAACAACATCATCAATGGGCATTCGAGCGTTAATAAACCAGAGACAAAGACTCAAGATAAATCAGCACAATTAACGCCATCTGCTGAAAATAAAGATGGCGACGTTTATGCACAGTTGGCGCTGTCAAAACAACAAGAAGAGTTAGATAAAATCAAACAACAGAAAGAAAAATCGACAGCTAAAACCCAGCAAGAACCGGCTACAGCAAAACCTGTTAAGGTACAATCGGCGGCGGTGCAAGTGTCTTCAACTCCAACACCACCCCTGACGTATTCATCACCTCGGACGAATCAACCAGTAACTCGTACCCAAATAGCCCCAAGACGTAGTTTTGCGCTGCCGAGTGTCAGTAATCCCGGTGTTACAAGAGTACAAAAAACTATAGACCCAACTGCGGAATTTAACCGACTACGTTCTATTGGTTCATACGGATTGATAGCTTATGCTGATAGTTCGGTTAGTGAATCGACCTTGCTAGATCCAGCAGAAGTATCGACATCATTGGTACAAACAAATCAACAGCAAGCCGAACCAACAGATATTAATAATGAATATCCATCCGCCGCCGAAGAAAGCACATCTAATAGGATTGAAAAAATCCGCCCCCGGTGGCAAGTGGAATCTAAAGCTGACAAAAAACTTATAGCAAATAACTATCTACCGCAAGAAAGCCAAATTCTTACGGAACGCAAAACTCGTTACCTAACAGTGGGTGAATTCGCCACTGGTATCCTAGTTACACCACTAGTCCAACAACAAACTGATACCAAAAACAACCAGCAACAAACCGAAGATGGTAGGCGTTTTGTTGCCAAGTTAACCCAAGACTTGCGTGACAATTATGGTGAAGTAGCCATTCCAAAGGGTACATTACTTGCAGTGGAATTGGTAGGAGTTGATGGCGGTAACTATGTAACTGCCAATGTTCGCAGCATCATCAAAGACAATACGGAATATCCTCTAACTGCTGGTGCAATTTCTGTACAGGGAGAAAAGGGAAAACCCTTAATTGCAAAGAAATTTCATGACAAAGGTGGTGCGATCGCGTCTTACGACATAACGGTGGGATTAGTTGGGGGATTGGCGAAAGTAGGAGAAATTATCAATCAACCGGATTCTCAAAGTACAATCAACAATTCTACTATTGGCAGCTTTAGCAGTGCGGTAACACAAAACAATCGGCGTAATCTCGGTGGTGCATTTTTAGAAGGAGCATTTGGCTCTGTGGGAAATATTATAAGCGATCGCGCTTCACGCTCCTCTCAAGAAATACTGGCGCGACCGAATGTTTGGCACATCCCACAAGGAACGAAAGTTACTTTTATCGTTAACCGTAGCCTGGAATTGCCATGAAAAAGATGATTGTTGGCTGTATGAGTGCGGTTGTTTGCCTATTGCCAGTAATGACACTTGCCGCACCAGTAGTTCGGAGCATTAGGCAATCTCAAGCGTCGGGTGAAACGGCCGTACTCCAAACGATCAATGTTTGGAATGGTCATGGTGTCGCCATCTCATTTTATGAAGTAGGGGAAAGGATACAACGAGTCTGGTTAGATGACCCGTCACAAATCTTGGTTGATACAGATGGTTGTTTAGAAGGGATCAACCAAAATTGCCAAAATCCAGGTGCGGGACTAATTCATCTGCGGCGGATTAAAAAAGTCAACATTCCTGGTTTACCGCAAGCATCAACAACTTTGTTAACGGTGGTAACACAATCATCAACGGGTGAGCGCAAGGCTTACAGTTTTCGTTTGGCAACTGCTAACGGCACTCCCAAATACAGCCAAGTAGTGATTAGTAATGATGTTGCTATTGAACAGAAGAAAACACCAAGCCCGCAATTGCAACCATTAGTCACCACGATTAAAACAGTTAATAGCTTAAGGAATGGTCTGGCTATAGCTATTAGGAATAAATGGCTGAATCCTGATGATGAATTACATCAACGACTGCAAAAATTAATTACCTATTTACAACAAGGTGATGACCTGAATGCTGCTGCTGATAAAGCTGTTGTTTCAATGGAATTAGTCAATAAATTAACCCTACTGGGAGAGAATGCCAGAATCCAGAATCGCTCAGACACCAAGCCAAGGTTGACAAAGTTTTGATAATCACTTCAATGTCAATAAATTTCAAAACCTATGAATCAGCAACAAGAGACATCAGTTAAAATCTCAAATCAAATATTAATTTATTTCATGTTGAGCATGATAAAGCCTTCAAAGCCCATACCTGAATCAGACAAAAATCCGGGATTAGAAGCTAATAATAACATTCATTCTCAGCGAGTTTTAGTTGATAAAAAATATCTTCAGAGAAATTATGATGCCAAAATCAGGTGTTTAATATTTTTTGGGTTGATTTTTTTCTTATTCATCCATAGCTTTTGGAAGTACGGAGTTCTCAATCAAGCAATTGGATATATTTTACCTCCAGCTTCAGCGCAAGTACCCTTTGTTGAGTCAGAGAGAGGCTTTATCCCTGAATGGTCACGTTTAAAGTTTAGCGATATGGTAATAAGAGAAGATGGAAAAATTACCTATCGAGCTAATGGTAGAACCGAAACTAGAGAGTGGAAATCAGGACAAAGTATTGCAGAGTTTTTAAAACTTGGGGATTTTGAAGATACAGAGTTAAATTTAGAAACACTAGATTTAGGAAAAATCTCTCGCGCTCAAAATTTGAGATTAAATAATTTGAGATTGTCAGATTTTCAACTGATGAATTGGCAAACATTACCAAGTTTATCGAGGGCAGTGCCAGGACTCGCCAATAAATCAGTTAAAGATGTGAAACCGCTTGACGATTTTCTCAAGCGACAAGGGATTTTTGCCTCTAACAGAAGAATTGGTAATTTAGCTCAGATTCCCAGATTACAACGAGCAAGATTAGGTCAGGGGATTAATTTAAAAAATTACAAAATTACAGATATACCTGGACTAGAGCGGGCGAGATTTGGCGGGTTCGGTAATTGGCAAGAAAGTTTTATTGATGGCGTACCTGGGCTAACAGATTTAACTTGGGATAATTTTCCGGGTTTATTAAATGTTGACTTATCGTTTGTGGGTAAGGTTGACCTTGTACTAAGAGATATTGAAGCGAACCGCATTCGCTCGATCTCCGGGAGTTATCAACAAGGGTTTAACGTACCATGTCTTCAGGATAATTGCGCTCATGCAGAGATGGCAGGTATCGGGAGAACAACAGGAGTGCAGTGGATTTCCGGCAAAGTTCAGAAGGTGAGAGGCGGATTTGGCATACTCAAAGCTCTCAATGGGGGTAAAGAACCAACAGGGCGCAATCCTTTTGGTTCGGCTTTTAAACAAGTGATTTGGGAGATTGATGAATCAACAGGCTCGATGCAAACGGCGATGTTTTTTAGAATCTGCAAAACTATCCCCTTCATTGGTCGCACCTGTTCGCCATATTTTATTGGGCCAGTGCCTTTCATCGAGTATCGAGAAAAAGACCCAATTATTTTTGGTAAACCCGCAACACTCCCTGACTAAGAAATTGCTTTGAAGTTATAGCTCAACAAAACAACCAAAAATTTCCAATACCATAAATAGAATGAGAAATAATACTCAAACACAGTTGATTAATGATAATCAACCATTTCGTGTTGAGCAATTACAAAACCCCAACCATGATGTTGGCAAGTATACACATCACTTTCTCACACCTAATGGATTAGCACTATTAGGGGCATTAGGGGTTTATTTTGTAATGAAAGTGGTGTTAGGAGATGGATCTAAGAAAAAGAAAATAGCCACCTCTTATTGGGGAGGAAACAAGGAAACTGTTACAGCAAAGAAAAAAGCACTTCAGCAGATAGCCAATCCCAAATGTGATAGTGCAGCACTGTACATTGGGCAGCATCGATTCAAAGATTTAAAAACCCCACGGCAAAGTAATGTAATTCCTTTATACATACCAGATGCACAAAGGGGAACGGCAGCGATCGGCGCACCGGGAAGCGGGAAGACTTATAGTGCGGTCAACCCGATGATATATTCAGCAATTGACCAAGGATTTGGGATTGTCTTGTATGACTTCAAATACCCATCACAAGCTAAAATTGCGGCGTATGCCCGATTAAAGGGATATGATGTACACATATTCGCACCAGGGTTTCCAGAATCAGAAGTATGCAACCCGCTGGACTTTTTAAGAGATTCGTCTGATGCGGAAACAGCAAGGCAATTAGCGACAGTAATTAACAAGAATTTCCGAATATTAACTAACGCCAGTGAAGATCTGACTTTTCACGGGATGTGGAAAAGGAGAAGTGGTTCGCGGAGAATTTACGCGAACTAACTTTTATGGTTGGCGATATTTAGAAGTTTCTTCGATTAAATCTTTCAGCCCAAGGTTGAGGGACTCAATTGATCGATCTAAAGCTTGAATTTTGGCACGGCGGGTAATTTGTTCAAGAGCATCTATGTAAGCTTGACTACCAGATTTACCTAAATGCTGATATCGAGACAATTTACCATCAGTCTTTGTAGGAAAAATTGGTGAAGATGCCTGTAGTTTGTAATACCAATAATTATCAGTCCGCCCCTTAGCTTGGTAACGAACAATCCAACAGGAAGCGGGAGCGACCTTACCCGAAGCGAGTATTGAATGAATTTCTTGCTCAAGACGTTGTTTGGTTTTGGCTACTGCGTCTATACGTTTGGCTAAATCATCTTGAATTGAAGATTTTGGCGACAGGGGCATATAACACACTCCGATTTGGTTCGCGTATAATATCCGCGAATTATTTTCTGATGGAATCAGGCAGGTGTTTAGCTTTTGGAACGCATTATTTAAGATTTTGGTGTAGTAGCCAACCTTGGCACAAGGTTTCTAACTCTAACCAACCTCTCCATAAAACTTGTATACCGATGGCACTGTTTTTCCGATGTTCTAGGTATCCTCCCAGGCGGGCGATAGCGCGGATTGCCCAGTCAACAGTAAATTCGATATCTTTTTTCAGTTTAGGTGGGCTACTAGCTATCAATACATCCATTTGTTCTTTTGTTAACACCACACTAGCGTCAAGATGCGGACAGTTACGGTACAAATATGTCATTCGTAATAACTGCGCGGCAATCACAGTTAAAAATCCCAACATTGTTGACATACTTTCACCAGCTAATCGATAGCTTTCAGCTTGGCAACCAGATTTTAGAATCTTATGATACTCTTCAACCCGCCAACGGTACGTATACCAACGGAGAATTTGAGTTGCTGATTGCTCCGAATCAACTAGCTCAGTAGTTAGTAGCATCCACTCTACTGGTTCACCATTTTCTGGACAATTAATTTCTCTGGCATAGACTGCATAAACATGAAAACTGCCTTGATTTTTTAGCCGTGCGGGAGGACTAATTGATACTGGACAATATCTAACTTCTAAGGTGGCAGTTCTGGCATGACGTTTTTTGGTTTCGACTAGTTCAACGTCTTTAACAAACTGGACGGGAGTGGAATTTACGTATGACCATAGATGACCATTTTCGCCTTCTAAACAACGGTTGTGTGCCGCCCTGACTACTACACCTGCATTTTTAGTTTGACTGATTTGAGCGAATACTTCTGCAATATCGCCTTCTCTATCAAAAACATGAATTATCTTCGATGATAATCCCCCTACTGGAATTTCTAACTCAGAAAATTGTTTTTCTATCTTTGAGAAAGCTTCAACCCATCGATAAGATTCTTTTTCTTTAAATTCTTTATTTCTCTTAGCTTTTCGCTCTTTTTTTAGACGATCTTCTTTAAGTTCTTGAGTTTCATTACTCGGTTGTGGTGCTTTATGCTCTCTATGCCACAGCTTCTCCCACAATAGCCCTAAAGGTTGTCCAAAATCAGGCTCTAAAGCTAAACAACTGTGTAGAATTAATCCATTTCCGCCATTACCTATTGGGCCGTATTCTTCTCTTTTATCTAATATTTTTTTGTAATCTAAAAAAGTTGTATCTCCTACAGCTAACACTACAGGAGTGCCGTTTATTTCTTGGGCTGTTTGTTTAAAATAAGGTTGAGTCAACTTTTCAAAACTGGTTTTTGGATTCGAGAAAAATTCGTAACCACGCTTGAGGTCACTGGCAGTTTTAAATATTTTTGATAAAGGCTGACCATATTTTACCGATAAAAGTTCACCTATTGATGCTGCTCGTTGAGTTAAACGTTTGTCTCCAAAGTTACACTCCCCATACAGGTTCTTTTCTAATATTTTCATTTGCGCTCATTTACACACCTACCACGACAATATCTAAAATCACAAGTTAATTCTCTAGCATTGGTTCGCGTAAGTCTTACGCGAACCACCTTCCCTTTTCCACATCCCGTGAAAAGTCAGAGTGAAGATGGATTCTTTGGCCCTTCAGGGGATCAACTAACCCAAGCGATATTGATGCTGACTAAAGAGTTTGGGGAATATGCAGACATAATGACTGCTGCTGCCATTCTTTCTAGCGAACAAATGATTAACCGACTGATGGGGGCATCACTAAATCCCTGGATTAGGATAGCGTTCGGTCAACTGTTCAGTTCTGCGGCTTCTGAAAAGACGGTGGCCGGGATTACAGCGACCGCCAGCCTAATGTTTACTCGATTCATGGCGAAAAACACACTGGGGTGTTTTGTCGGTAAAACTACCCTGCCACTAGAAATCAAGCGAAAGCAGATGATTATCTTTGGGCTAGACCGTGAACGTCGAGATGCAGTTGCGCCTTTGATGACGAGCATCCTGCACATGACAATAGCGCGGAATATTGCTTCTAAACGAGTGGATTCTGGGCCATTAATCGTTGCACTAGATGAATTACCGTCGATTTATTTGCCGGATTTATATAGATGGCTCAACGAGTCACGAAGTGAAGGATTCTGTGGCATCCTGGGCTGGCAGAACATGGGGCAGTTAGAAAAGAACTACGGCAAAGAAGTAGCGAAAACTATCCTGGGGGCTTGTAGCACTAAGTTTGTGTTTAATCCTGGTGAAAATGAATCAGCACAATTATTCTCCAGCTTCTTGGGAGATGAAGAAATTAAGTACAAGCACTCTAGTAGGTCAACAGGAGGTGGTAAACCGAGTACAACAACTAGTGAACAAGAAAAAACTAAAAAATTATTTGAATCAGCGCAATTTTTGAAGTTACCTGCTGGTAAATGTGTATTTATTAATCCGGCGTATGCCAACAAAGAAGAAGGTTCAGTGCCGTTGTTAAAAACGATAAAAATTGGTGCTTATGCGGACAATATTGAACAATACAATCAACAAAAGTGGCAAAAATTAGTAAAGAATATGGCACTGCATAGCACTCAAAAATATCCAACACAGCAAGACTTAGATATCAGAATAAAAGAAGTAGATCGCCGCTTGCCTATTCCCCAAGAACCAGTAGAAGCAGGAGTAGAAGCATTACCCGTTGATGGGATGAGATCAATGCTTTAGAGGTCGGAGGTCGGAGGTCGGAGGTCGGAAGGCGGAATTAATAACTTAAATTTTTTTATTAATTTTGAATTTTGAATTCAAAAATTCACTGTATATTACATAACTTTAGTGAGTTGGTTGAGGGTGGAAGTGATAATTATAGAATCTGCTCTTACAGATTTTCTTCTTATTAATAAATTGGATAGAAAGCAGCAAAGATTAATGGCAAATTTAGTAAATGTTGGAGAAGCAACCCCGTACATTGTTAATACGTTTAATAAGCGGTCTAAACTCAGACCAAGGCTCAAGAAGTTTGGGATATATGTCAAACTAATATTTAAAGATATCCAAAATGTATCTCAAGAAGAAAATTATCAGCAATTGCTAGATAAATATCTGAAAGATATAGGTTGGAATGATTTGCAATATATAGCCTTTATTACTTATAGTTCAGATTATGCACAAATAGAAATTATTTTAAATCGGGTAATATCTGAGACAAAAATTATAGACTTAAAGTGCTTAAAAGCAAGTAGAAGGCAATATAAAATGCTGCACAGAGCCTACACACAGATGTGTAAGTAGGTAAACGTCTTTTCCTATGTGCTGAATGTTTACGATTAATATTTAAACAATTCCTATGTTTGATGAACGGAGTGTTAATTTAACAAGTGATTACATCTTGTTCACAAGGCAGGATTTACAACAAACTCGTCAAATATGGAAAAAAGCAGTTGTGCCATTGATAGAAGCAGCAATGGAGCGGCTGCAATACGAGTGGGACAAGCAAGCGAAAATTGAGATCGGTTATAATACATTTGTACTAAAGCAGGATGAGTCAGGAGCGTATGTGTGGTCAGAAATTGACCCATTGACTGACACCGGATGGAATGAGGAGGCTGATTTAGAAGCAGAAGAATCAGTCCCTTCATCAAGGGTGCAAGCAGAACAAACGCCCACTCTTGTCACGCCTCAGAAAGAAGAATCAGCTACCGGAGCAGCACCCCAGGCAGAACAAGCTTCCTCAAGCTCGACTCCCCAAGTGCAGACAATCCACCAGGAGAGTGAAACAATTCCCGTTCCTCCCCCAGAACATATAGATCCTGAACACTGGCATGAAATAGTAGTCAATAGTGCGGTTAAGCCGGAGATTGCTGCTCGTAATTTCAAAAGCTTGCATCACGATTCGGTTGAAGGGGTGAACCAAGCTTGGGAATATTTGATGTATAGCAAAAGTCTTGAGCGACGGAACGATGGGCGGTTGAAGAATATAAAGACATATTCTCATATTGAGCAAGGCGGCTGGTGGTGTAATGCAGGGGTAGATCCACGCTCATTCCCCGCGCTCAAGTCAGGAGAAGTGCCACCTCAAAAGCTTTGGGGTTGCTTGAAACCCAACCACAAGAGAGAAAAACCTGAGCAAAAGAATGACTCTCAAAGTTATTTTAAGTTCTGGCAAGATGATAAACAGCCGTCCAGCCGTCCTCTCGAAAAGAATAAACCAAAGGAATTTATTAAATACGAGCATCCACCAAAAACACCATTAAGTATTTTTTTGCTGGATGTGCCAGATGATATTGCTAATCTAATTTATCAAAAGGCAGGTGTGACACCAAGCGAGTGCGATCGCCGGAGTGGATTTTGGTACTGTGTATGGAAACATGATGTACCGATTATTGTGACAGAGGGAGCCAAAAAAGCAGCAAGTTTATTGTCACAGGGTCATGCAGCGATAGGATTACCAGGGATAAATGCTGGCTATCGGACGAAAGATGAGCAATCAAATCCAATTCCAGTACAGTTACGTGAAGAATTTGCAATGTTTGCCACTCCTGGTAGAGACATCAAATTATGCTTTGACCACGATCCGAAGCCAAAAACCATTGTCAATGTTCATAAAGCTTTATTAAAAACCGGGTTATTATTGCAACGAGCCGGGGCTAATGTGAGCGTGATTACTTTACCAGGGCCGGATAAAGGTGTAGATGATTTTATTGTGAATAATGGCAGTGAAAAGCTTCAAGATTTAGTCTCGAAAGCTCAACTGTTAGAAGAATGGTATAAAAATAATCCGCCGCTTGATTTGAGATTCTTAATCAAACTGAAAAATGGACAAATTTTGAATCTGTATGAAAAGCAGTTAGATGGAACTGTGACATCAAATCCAGCTAACTTAAAAGAAGAAGAAATCGCACAAGCTATTCCTCAAACTCCTGCCGAAGCAAAACAGCAGGGGGGAAGGGGAGCAAGAGAGCAGGGGGGAAATGAAGGTACTTTCTCCCCTGCACAAGCGCACCCCTGTCCCTCTGCCTCTTCCTTCTCTTCAGCCCCCCAGTCCCCTAGCGAAGTTCATCAGCCTGTAACTGGTGCTTCTCAATACTGGGCTAACCAGCAGAAAGTACCAAATTATGCGCTAACAATTCCCAGAAAATTATTAATAGAAAAAGAAAATAAAGATATTGCTTTAATAGCTAAGAAACTTTTAGATAATTACGCAGTGGAATTAGATGATAGCAGCACGGTTTACAGGAGTGAAGCTTTTAGTGTGAGAAAATTTCGTGATACTTATAGCATTCACCGCGCTGATGATGAGCAAAATAGCTATTTCTCAAATCCATTGATGCAGTTTGAGATTGATAAAAAAGGAAAAGCAGTAATTACCAAAAAACCGGAAAAAATGCTGATGGTAGAGCGTCAGGAATTTCTCAAGGTGAATGATAAATTCAAAACAGTAGAAAAGTTACCATCATTTTATGAAGATGCGATAACGCTAAAAACTCAACTAGATTCTTTAGCCCCACTAGGCACTCAAGCAGTGATTAAGAGGCTAGAAATAACCCAAGTGTCTCAATTGTTAAGTTATTCATTAAAAACTGCCCAATCTCAACATTTACAAATAGGAAATTACCGAATTAAATCCCAAATTAATCAATCTACCGGAGAATTATTTGTTAAGCTCTTTAAAAGAGAAAATGATGGGTTAGAGAGAGAAGCAGTAAAAATTAACTCAACAACAAACGAAGCCCTGATAATGAATATTGGACAGCAGGATATAGAAAATCTCAAATTAATAGCTAAAAGAGTACAGCTAGAATATTCTCCATCACAAGCTAGACCTAAATTTTGTCAAAATCATAAGTGTAAAGATAGTGAAGTCGAACTATAATTAATATCATTGATGCCATACAGATAAAAGTTATGTCAGCCAAACAATCTTCAACATTGGAGAAAATTAGAGCAATAAATCCAGGTGATATCTCAGATAATATGATGATAGCGAGATTGTCTCGCGTACTTAATCAATTCCCTACTCAACAAAAAGATTTATCAATAGATTCTCATCAAGAAACAGACCCTAATCGTCAAGATAAAGCGCGACAAGAATTAGGACAAATGTTATCTAAGGGGGATACTGAAGAATATAAACAACAGTTAAAAGCACAATATATTCAGAAGTATATAACTTCATTTGGGTTAGAACAACCGCAATTACAAAAATCCCAAGCAAACCAGAAATTAACTACTCAACTTCAACAATTCAGAGAAATTCAAAAGGCGGCGTTGTCTGCTACTGAAAAAAGTAATAATTTTTCTAGAAAGCCAATTGCATTAACAAATGCTCTTCAGGAGCAGACACAATATCAAGACCAAAATAAGAAGTCCTTTATTAGAGCAGTTTTAGATAAAATAATTACTAAGGGTAAAAGCCTGGGTAATCAAATTAGTGCATTTGAAAATCAAGGTTATAGAGCTTTACTTTCCTTTGATGATACTAAACAAATTCTCAGCATAGACCGTAAGCAACTACAACCAGATCAATCTAATCCAGCTTTTAAAGCCGAAAAATTGGGAGCGAGTGACTTTCAGATTTTACAAGACAATCTAACAGAGCAAGAGACTCAAAATATAGTGGCTGATAATCAGCAGCTACAACAACAACCGCCGCAAGTACAAGTACCACAAAAGCAAATTCAGCCGAAACGGGATTTTAATAAAGGGCCAGAGCTTGACTAATTAAAATATCCCACCCGCACACCCCATAAAAAACCAGAAACCAGCAATAAACGTTTGAGGGGTTTATTGATTTTTGTAAACGGGGAAATAATTGCAGCTAACAGGATGTAGAATGCGGACTCCCAAAAATCAGTTTCCAATGAGGCGATCGCTATGATAATTAAGCAGATAAAGATGCCGAATTCGAGAAAATTTTCGGCTTTATCTAGCATAGTTTTGTCGCCGTGCATTTTCTGATACCTAGCTAGTTTGATTTTCTGATTTTAACCACGCAACGACCCAATAATCGATTATTTTTCTGACAGAATTCAAGATCAGCTTGATTATCAACAAACAGTTGTCGGGCTTGTCTACCCTCGGAGGATTTAGCCCATCCTAGAAGCTTGAGGTCATTAGGCGTAACGTTAGTATTGCTTACGCCGACATAGTTAGATATGACATTCCAAGTAGTGAGAGAACCAAGTATTGCGCCAACAGCAATCATGCCGCCAAGAATGCCACCAATTGACCAAATTCCCAGCTTGATTTTGCCAATTTTTGGTGCTTCTATAGGCAGAGAAATCGTCGGCTTGAGTTTCGGGAGTTCTTCTTTGAGGCTGGTTTGTACAGCATCAGTAATAATAGAGTGTTGCATCACCTGTGCAGCTTTGGTAGCATCAGTGAGCTTTTTGTCCATCATTAAAGCCCCAGCTTCCATAAGTGCTTCCATCTGGGTGGGAAATTGAATCATCATCTCCTCAAAATTCCCCAGGATGCTCATAATTTGAAACATCGGATCGTTGGGGTCAAACCCGATTTCTTCAGAAAGTTCTCGAATTCGGTCAATTTCGGCTTCGGTGTATTTAGAAATCGTCAAGTCGCTTCACTCCAATTCAAAATTTAAAATTATTAATTCAAAATTAAAAACCATTAGTGGGAGCTTGGACTCACCACTAAGACTGTTGACCATCCTACGGGGAAAGCAGTTGCTTTATGCCGAGAAACCCGTCCACAGCAATGCTCACCAAATCGTTCGCGCACTGTCTCGTAGGGAAGATTATGGTGGGAGCTTGTACCCAAGATTTTTAAATTCAAAAAAATTCTTATTCTTCCTACGTGAATTTTGAATTTTGAATTCAAAAATCGTCATGCCCAGACTCCTGCTGTTGGCGTATCTGTAGCAGCCCCAAGTATTCGGAGGCTAAAGAATTGGACTGAATGGATTGATAAAAACTGTTCAGCCACCTGTAAGTGTATGCTCTGTAAACCGAAAAAATTTTGATGTTATTCCTGACTTGTGAGTAAGGTAAGCCAATGCTTTCGATAGCCTCATAGCTGTACTTGTTCAAGCCGGACAAAGCAATATCACATCCACCTACATCTTTAAGCTTGGGATAGCTTGAAGTTTGATAAAGTTTGAACATGAGATCAAAGTGTTGGTTTTTGACGATTACATAATCTGCCTGATTTCCAGCAAAAGCCATAAGTTGGGATAAATATTCAACACAATCTAATCGGTGTGAAATGGGTTGTACAAAAGTCAGCCGCCAGTCAACCTTGCTCAAGATTTTAAACAAGTTTACTTTGTCGATGTAGTTGCAAATACTTTCGATGTGTTGTCCTGGCATATCAACGGCTAGAACATCATAGCCATTGCGGAGTTCTTCAATGACCCAATCAGTACCTTCATTAAAATTGACGCTTTCAACCCCAACGAGACATTTATATGGTTCGAGCCTTTTACGGTTGTCGTGATCGTAAGCTCTCAATCGGTATCCCAGAGAGCAAAATAAGTCAATCAGCAAGCGCATGACTGTAGACTTACCCACACGAGAATCGCCCACAGTCATAATCAGGCGTTTAGGATTCGGACTGTAAGTTGACATCAGCTAGTCCTAGTAAGTGTTTAGCTGGCTCAATAGATTTTTTAAAATTCTCCATCCATTTCTCAACTCGACCTTGAACAGACAGTTTCTGGCTCTGTTCTATACCCTTAGAAAAAGATAAGTTATTTTCATCCAGATAATCATAAGCGTGGGCAATCAAATCTGGCATATAAATTTCTGGAATTGATTTATTAAGGTTTTGGAGTTCCTTAACTAATGGATAATTGTCATACCTTTCAAATCTATCTTTTTCTCCAAAAAATAAATTCTTGACGACAACGTAATCGACCTTATCTCCACAAAAATCGCGCAAATGAATAAATTGGTTAACCGAGTCCTTTGTGCGATTAATTACAGTAGCCATTGTGACTCTCATATCCAACTTCTTACCTACCATTTTAAAGAAGCCCATTTCTTCTTCAAAGGAGCGAAAAAACTGAATTGACTGGGGTGGCAATTCTAGTAAAAATAAAGACTTACTAACAAAAGCAACAGGTTGTGCATCTTTGTCAGGTGAGTTAGTTAGGTCTGGATTTGATGATTCACTTACATTTTTGTTGGGGGACTTAATTGTGTCCTTTTCTGGTGGGTCAATTAAGTTTTTGAGTTCATCCAATAGAGAAATATCAGCTTCTCCTCTTCTAAAAATATCTAAGGGCATAACAGTACATTCCTCTTCGTAGAATCGTTTGATTTGTGGGTTGGACATATCAGCATCAAACGCGGCGAAGTTTTGATTGTTGTCGAGGTAAGTTTGGATCATAGCCCTAGAAAAGGTAGACTTTCCTACACCGCCCTTATCTCCAGTCACAATTACTAATCTACGGCTTTTAGTAGGGGTTGGATTATTGGTGTTGTCTGTCATTCTTCTTTTGCCCATCTGATGGCAACCTATTGATGAAAGTATTCTATCTAATTTATTTAATCTCAGTCATGATAAAAAACAGCTAATGTAAGAATTCTGTACCCAGGAGTCAGAAGTCAGAAGAAATAAGTATCTATAAAATTAAGAAATTGATTTTCAAATATTTCTCCTGATTTTTAAACACTCCTGACTCTTGAATTCTGGCTCCTGAATACTTACCAGCTAATTTAGATTTCCATATCCTGCCGTGACGAAAGTTTTTGTTGTTGAACGTAAAGTTTTTCTACAAGTTGTTCATTCCAATCTTTATCTTTGACTTTAGTTCTAAGTGTAGTTGCATCTTTCAACAGTTTCTGAATGGTCAGGGCAGTTTCATGACCCCAAGCATCATTATCAAATGCCATTTCTACCACCGGGACTGTTTGCAAAAAATCTACTGGGAGACTTTTGGGATTATCTACGGCTAAATACATTGTTCTTTGTTGTGGTACTCCTTTATAGGCTTTCAATTCCAGCGTGGCGAATGATAATGCCTCAATTGGAGATTTACACAATACTGCTCTTTCTACCTGAGTTTGAGCTTGTCCTCCTAAGTGAAAGTAAAACCAGCTATCACTCCGCTTTGTACCTTTGTGGTAGCCCTTGAAAGTGTTATTCTCCCCCTTCGTCCCTCTCAAAAACGCACCATTAGTTTGGTCATTGAAATTTCGCATGACAAATACAGCATTTTGATGAGCATCAGCATAAACTAAGCCTCGTTCATAAAGAGCTTGTATCAAATTTGGTGGGATACCTCGTTTAGTCGTTAAATATTGAGCAACTTCTGACCAGTGAGTTTTATCCTCAACTGGTCGCTGGAATTTAGGGCAAGGTTGGGAGTGAATAATCTCATTTGTCAGATTGAGTGAGTGCGCGATCGCTGCTTTTTGGACTCCGGTTTTACCAAATGATTCAGATAACCACGCGATCGCCCTTGTGAAATTGCAATTATTAACGTGCATGACTAAATCAATCGCACCGCCACCACCATGAAGCTGTTGAGGTGAAAAATCGTAAAACTTTGACCCATCAATACTAATGATGTGTCCATAGCCCTTCCATCGCCCATCAAAAGAATTTAACCCTAACGCCCAAGCTACATCAGTTAAAGGTAAGTCGCGCATTAAATCAGCTTTTTGTCGCCATTCTAAGTTCTCTTGTTCTAGTTGAACTAAGCGTGTTTCTAAATCCTGTCGCAGTTTCTCTGAGGCTATTGATGATAAAGAAGCCCGTTTCTCCAACTGAATAATTCGTCGGCGGTCAGCTAATTGGTGATCTAATTGTTGGATGCGTCGGTCATTTTTAATACGTTCAAGCAACTCATGGGCTGTTTCTCTTGGTAAAGGTGCAAATCGTTCTAACTCCAAACTCAGGGGTTGAGAGTTGACCGCTTGATAATATTCTTGAACCTGGATATGTTGAGCTTTTGAGCCTTTAACACCCCGTTGGATACCTAAAGGAGCCAGTGCAACCGCATAACTATCTTGAAGTTGTGACATTTTCAGTCGTCCCTGTGCCACAGAACCGCCAAACATTTCTTTATAACTAAGTCGTTTGGTTTTTTCGTTGAGTGGCACGATATAGGCATGAATGTGTGGGGTCGATTCATCTAAGTGTAATTCGGCTCTGACACACTTATTTCCATATTTTTCTAACAGCCATTGTTGGGAAGCATTCGTAAAATCCTCCATTTTCTGATTGTCCCAAGTACCCGCCATTGATGGGTCATCGGGTCGAAAGTATTCTGGACTTGCACTCAAAAATATTTCACTGCACAGCACTGCGTCTTTTCTGGGCTGGTAGTTTGTTTTTGATTTTATCAGTTCTTTCACTACTTCTTCGAGCGATCTCTGATCTGTTGCTCCAATCAGTCGGATATTTTGTTTTGTTGGATCTGCATTGGGAGTATCCTGAAGTCGGGCAGTATGTTTTTCACTTCCCCCAATATTTCCGAATGATTTTAATTTTTCAACTCGTAGTATTGCTAACGCTACCATTGATTTATTCTCGCTGCAACGAGTGTCTTTGAAAAACTTCCACGCTCCCGGCAGGGCGAACTACTTTTGCGTTCCGAGCGTAGCGAGGAATGGCGAAGCCACCCCGAAGGGGCGCGAAAGTAAAGTGAGTACACCTTCATCCTAAACTACCCGAAAACCCAATTTTTTATCGAAAAATCCGCCCGATAAAAACCCGAATACACCCGATAAAAACCCGGTTATACACGATAAAAACCCAGCACTTTTTTACTGTTATGCAATTTTTTACCCGATAAAAACCCGGTTATACACGATAAAAACCCAGTTGTACCCGATAAAAACCCAATTGTAGTTTTTGTATAAATTGAGTCTAGAAATACTGAAATCAAATGTTATGACACAACAGCAAAAAAAAGAAATAGAATTACCTAAGATTCGCAAAGTTCCTACTTCTTGGGACGGCAAAGTAATTGATTATTTATTGAAGCATCGTTCTGGTAAAGCTGCTACTGATCTAGCTATAGAAGCAATTACTTCTTATTGGCTAGTCGAGGCTTTGAAGGGCAAAGTTAGCGAAGATGAATTCCAAGAAGCTTGCCGTGCTGCTGCTGAAAATCTGACAAAAAAATTAATTTCAATTCAACAAATGACTGGAATAAATAACAGTACATCAATCCCTTCGTTAGGGCTATCAGTTGCGCCAGCAACTCAACCAATAAATTCACAGGCTCCTCAACAACAGGTTCTTCAACAACAGGAGGAAGAAGATGACGAAGATGAATGGAACATGAACCTTCAGTTGACAGAAGAAATGATAGAAGTTAATCAGGCACTTGCAGGGATTGATTAAATTAAATGGTTAAGAAAGATAACTCGGATATAGTTAAGCTCGTTTTGACTTGTGATTTAGGAGCGAGTTTGATTAAAGTATTGGCTCAAATTTATCCAGATGCTACGCCACAGGTAATTACTATGTCTCCAGAAGTGGCAGATGTAGAGAAGGAATCTGTTGTTGGGTTAGATGTTGACCCATTAACTAGCGATGCAGCATGGGTAGGTATAGGCTCTGAATACTATGCTTTAGGCAGTTTGGCTAAAAATAAATTTGCCGGGACATCAGCAATTCGAGATTTGAAATATCAGTATGCTGTACCGAAGTTAGCAGGTTTACTTTGGTTGGTTTGTCATCATCTGGCATTAAAAGAGACTGAAGTTTTTATACATTTGTTATTGCCCTCTGGCGAATACAAAGACGGTAATAATCTAGGCAAACAACTATCCGCCGTCTTGAAAGGAGGAATTGCTACACCGACAGGTAGATTAAAGCTAAAAGTGCGTAATTTCATGGTGTCGTTAGAAGGATGTGGTGTTTTAGCTAGTCGTCGGCGTACTTTGGGAGAAGCTTACTCTAAACGAACTATTGGAATGCTGATGTTGGGTTATCGCAATGCCAGCTTTATTGTAGTTAAGGGCAAAAATCAAATTAAAGCTGAGTCCACAGATTTAGGAATGAATTGGTTGGTAGAAAGATTTGTAGAACACGCATCTGTGGGGCTATGTAAGGATGATTTGCATATACCATCAGCTCTAGTAAAAGCAAATCTAGGTAATTTTGAAGCATTGCGTTCACTATCACGCAAAACTAAATCGGCTGATATAGAGTCTGACTTAGCTTTATTTCAGAAATCCTTAACTCTTGTACGTCGGGAGTATTGCCGCGCATTACTTAGATGGATAAGAAATATTGCATCTGTAGATGAAGTTCTTCTGTGTGGTGGGACAGGAGAATTTGTGCGCCCTGAATTGACCCAATTTTTTGAAGAAGAATCAATACCTATTGTTTGGAATGGTGGAGTCGATATACCTGCGGCTCTGGATACTCATAAATTAGGTAATAGGTTAGCTGATGTCTGGGCTTTACATATCTCTCACATCAATATGTTGGATATGAATTTCCAGTATGACCGACAACAGCCTTTAGTCCCCCAAGCAGCTAAACCAGTTAACACAGTTCAACGTTGTCACCCAGATCGCTGGAAAAACTTTTTACCGATGCTTGTTGATTCTCCTTCCTCATCGTTACCCTCATGAATAACACCGAAAAACTGGCACAATTCGCCAATCAACAGCACTTTGATGATCGCGCAGGAAAGATTTTTCAAGCGGTCTGCCAAGATGCTGGAATTAATAATCTTCCACAAACAAGCGTGAAACAAGGCAATTGCTTAATAGAAGTACTCAAACATAATGAGGCCACACCAGAGTTTGTGAAAAATCTCTTGAGCTATTCTCGGCGTTGTTGCGTGAATAGGCAAAATGGTAAATTTACTTATAGCCGATGTTTTCGAGCCGCCTAACCCTGCATATGAAGACGAAAGCCCAGTACAAAGTTAAGAATTGGAACGCTTATGATGCTGCCCTCAAGCAACGAGGCAGTATAACTTTTTGGGTGAACGAAGAAATCATCGAGCAGTGGCGCAATCAGCAAAAAACCGGGAAAAAGGGGGCATCGAATCATTACAGTGATGTGGCAATCGCCACTATGGGAACAATCCAATCGGTGTTTCATTTACCAGGGCGACAAGCAGAGGGGTTTTTAGAATCGCTGTTCACGCTCATGGGAATTGAGCTAGAAGTACCAGACCATTCCACGCTGTCTCGTCGTTTGAGCAAGTTGTCTGTGGAACTACCAGTTATCCCAAAAGACAAAGCTGTTCATGTGGTAGTGGATTCAACTGGTGTAAAAGTCTATGGTGAAGGTGAGTGGAAAGTCCGCACACATGGAGTAGGAAAACGACGGACGTGGCGGAAGTTGCATCTAGGCGTTGACTGTGAAAGCGGCGAAATTCTGGGTGCGGTGGTGACTACTAATGATATGGCTGATTGCGAGGTACTGCCTGACATATTGGAGCAGATTGAGCAACCGATAGAACAAGTATCTGGTGATGGTGGCTATGATACAAAAGGTTGTTACGACACCATTTCACAACACGGGGCCAAAGCCATAATTCCACCGCGTAGCAACGCCAAAATCCAACAACACACCAACAATGAAACACACTTCCATCCCAGAGATGAAAATCTGCGACGAGTGAATCAAGTTGGGCGCAAGCAATGGAAACAAGAGAGTGGATATCATCGCCGTTCATTATCCGAGACAGCTATATTTCGACTCAAAACCATTTTTGGTGGTAAGTTACGACGACGCTTTTTTAACAATCAAGCTGTCGAGCTATTTCTACAGTGTGCCGCCCTTAACCGCATGATCCAGTTGGGCAAGCCAGACAGTTACAAAGTAGACAACTAACTTCTGTTCTAGTACCAGATTGGTGTGTCTTTTTTTTCTTTCATGCAACAAAGCCTAGGCAGAAGGTTGGCAGGAATGCTATTGACATGGATGCAAGAGCGAACGAGTAATGTCTTAATTATTGCCTCGGCTAACAATTTAGAACTACTGCCGCCAGAATTAACGCGATGTGGACGTTTTGATGACATATTTAAAGTAGATTTACCTAATAACGGCGAAAGACACGAAATATTCAAAATCCACTTGGCAAGATTTGATGAGCGTTTTCGTAATGGTGGGGATGCTTATAGTGAAGAACAATGGCGCAGACTCTTAAAAGAAACCTATCGTTGTGTCGGCGCAGAAATCGGAGCTATTGTTGAAAAAGCCGCAGCTTCAACTTTCTGTCTGATGTTTGGGGGAGATAAGAACACTCATCAACATTCTTCACTCCCACGATTAGAAATTACTGTCGCATCCTTATTAGAGGCCAGACAAAACATTAATCCGTTGGCAATTAGAGAGGCGGACAAAGTTGAGAGGATGCGAAACAGAGCTTCTTTACAGGGGCTACCAGCAAGCCCAATTGATGATTCTGTTTACAGTCACGGCAATATTAATATTTTTAGTTAGTTATGTTGTTCCTCATCTCAAAAAAACTAGATTATGCTGCCATCAATGGTTTAAGGATACTAGGTTCTATTGCGGGTATATCTGTAATAATTGGGACTTTAACTCTGAGTTTTTTAGCTTCTCGCCCACAGCATTTGCCAATTAAATACAAACTGACTCGCAATAATCACACCTTTTATTTAGAATCGGCTAATTCGCCAACTGAAATAGAAAAAGGATTGAAATATCGCTCTCATTTAGAGGGTGATCGCGGAATGTTGTTTAATTTGGGAAAGCCTTATAAAGATGCGGCGTTTTGGATGTATAGGGTAAATTTTCCCCTCGATATAATATTTATTTACCAAGGAATAGTGACAAGAATCGTACATAATGCTATTCCCTGCCGAAAACAACCTTGTCCTTTATATACTGCTCCAATTGCTACTCATATACTTGAACTACCTTCAGGAAAGGCTAAGTTAACTAATATTAAAATCCGGGATAAATTAACTTTTTATAAGCAGCAAGAATCAGGTTATGGTGATAAAATTTAGCAAGATTGTTGTGAAAATTCAGGAGTCAGTACCCAGAATCCAGAATTAGTAGACAATTTGTAAGGTTCTCTGAAATAGAAATTTTATTTTCTTGTATGTCTTGATTCCTAAATATTAATTTTGAATTCTGGATTCTGAATCCTTACAAATTGTTTCCGCATTCCTGCTTTTTGAAGGCATAAAAATTATGATGCGTGTACTGATAATCGATGACTACCCAATTTTACGCCTGGGAATAAAGACAGCTCTAGAGAGCGCAAATATAGAAGTGCAGGAAGCGGATTCAGGGGAACAAGGCTTACAACTCCTTAGAGGCACTCATCCCGATCTTGTAATTCTCAAAATAGACTTACCTGATGTCAGTGGCATTGACTTGATAACTGAAATTAATCAAGAGTTCCCTGATGTCAAAATAGTCGTTTTAAGCCAGCACTCAGATGAAGGATTACTCAAGATGGCTTTTAATGCTGGTGCTAATTCCTACCTGTTGAGTGATACAGAGCCAGAAATTTTGCTATATGCGATCAAAATGTCTTATCAAGGGCAGTGCTGGATAGATCCGAGGCTGTCTCGCTCTATCTTAGATATCAAAGAGGAGGACAACTCTTTAAGGAAAGGAAAAAAGTTTGGGGAATCTTTAACTCAAATAGAGATGAAAGTTCTTAAACTGATGGCTTTTGGATTTTCAAATGAGCAAATAGCTGACAATTTGCACGTTTCCTCTGGTTCAATCCGAGGATATACAAATTCACTCAACCTCAAGCTGGGAGCGCAAAATCGCGCTCATGCAGTTTTTCGTGCTATTTGTCTGGGGTACATAAACTATAAATCTCTGTTTACTGAGATTCCTGGGGGCGAAAATCTAGAAGCTATTTAGTCGATTTGTTCCACAATTTCTACTTTAGAAAGACAAT
The DNA here is from genome assembly GCA_003990705.1 of Nostoc sp. HK-01. Lineage (GTDB taxonomy): Bacteria > Cyanobacteriota > Cyanobacteriia > Cyanobacteriales > Nostocaceae > Nostoc_B. The sequence goes on along the minus strand of AP018319.1, from coordinate 205,429 downwards.
GCAATCTAGTAATCTTGCTCGTAAGAGTCTGATTCTGAGCTTGGCTTTAGCGGTTGCTTCCTGTCAATCAACCGTTGGATCTGGCTCAAATGAGCAAAATAACTCTATACCTGTGGCAGATAATTTTAATCAAAAAGTTAAAGCGATCGCTCAAAAATACCCTCCATTGTACCGAGTATCATGGAATGTCTGCGGTGTCCAGAAAAGAGTAAGTATTGGCAAGACTGTTAAGAATCACTGTGTTGATACTCAATCAAGCCGAGCGATGTTGTTTTGGGGAGCGACTGGCGCATATAAGTTAATCCCTACACACCAGTATGTTGGTGGGGTTCAATCTCATCTGTTTATTGAATCAAAGGGGTGTTTTGGATTAGATGAACCAAGTGATACTGCTCAATATTACAAAGCCAGAACATTTCTGGTTGGACAAATTGAGGAAAAAGATAAGTTTAAGCCAACAGCACAAGTAAAACTCACCCAGTTGTCTAATAAAGAAAAGGAAGATGCCATTGCTGATCTGATCACCAATCCGGCAGAGACATTTTCTCCTGTCGTCACTCCCGATGATTGCCAGTCTGAACAAAAATGGACTTCGGTTTACGCACCTGCCATTCCTGGCAATTACAACTAAGGTGTGTCGATGTCGAAAGGTAGGCTGCTTGGTTCTTCGTTGTTTCTCAAGTCTACTTCCATCTGTTGGCGGCGTTGTACGTATGTTTGGCTGGAAGCACGGAGTCTATTCATTTCTTGCTGACCAAAATTTATGCCTATTGCTGCTTCTCGCTCTGATACCCGATTATAGTTATCAATATCAATCTTCTTGCGCCTTTCCATTTCTTCTAGCCACCCCGGACTAGTCCCGTTTATAAGCTCAGATTCAACGTATTCGGCTCTAAGAGAACCATCAGGGTTGAACTGTTGCTTCTCGGTGGGTGTAAAGAAATCGTATGCAGTATACTCTATCCATTCTTCTGGTTGTGTTTCGTCCAGGTGTTTCCATTCATCAAATTCTGCCTTCAATCTACGAGCATAGTCATCAACTGCCGCCGGATTTCTCCCTTCAGAAATTTTTTGCTGCCTTACATCATCCCTCATTGTTCCATCAGGATTAAATTCTTTTTTGTGCATATTGAACCATCGCTTGGTTCTGGACATATTTATTCTCGCCATAATTAACACCTCACAAAATTGATAAAGTTTTAATATTTGAAGAGCTATGACTCTAGAATTTAAACATTTTGACACTAGGTTGAATACTTGGATTCATGTTGACGGAGATAGCAATAATTTTGAATCAATTTTAACTGAAAAGCTAGAGAATACTTTATTAGAATTTTACTTTTCTGACCAGGAATTTTCTTTTGGACATCTGGATGATTATAGTAGCCCAGAAGATTTAAGAAATCATCCAAATGGGCATACTCTTTTATTATCTTCTAAGACTAGATTGCTATATGGTTCGCCAGAATGTCTAGAAGTAATCGATAAGTTATGTCCTGATAGAAAAGACAGGGGGGCTTACGGTTCAATATTTTTAGGTTCTTGCAAAAATTCTATTAACGAAACCCTAAACATTCTAGTGGTTAATGATGATTCAGAACAAGCTAAAGCGGGTGAAAATGGAGGAATAATTAAAAGGGAAGATGCCCTTAAGTTAGTAGGCGACTGTTATGGGCAAATTTCAACCCAACTATATAACAAATTAACTAAAAGGAAAGAACAGCAAGACAAAAGTTATCGTGTAATTCAGCATCGCTTTGGTTGGAGAGAAGGAGATGGAGAAGATAGTAAATACAGGTTTGGTAAAGGGACATTACGCCCAAATAATTTAAGTAATGTAGAATATTTAGATTCAAATAGTAAACCTAAAATAGATTTAATTCTCCCCCTCTCCAGCTTCAAAGGCACAGACAAAGACCGCCCAGGTGGAGCCATTAAGCCGCAGATCCAGCCAGGACTATACAGACAAAAAATTTGGTTAGGCGAGAAATCACAGTCAGAACGAGGTAAAACAGCAATTTCACAACTATTAGCATCATTTCCCCAAGGCATTAAAGACTTTGCGGAGGAACTAGAAGCCCAAGCCCAAAAATTAGCCGAATCCCAAAGTGACCCTAGAAAAGTTGCACAACTTTATTGTCAAAAGTATGAACAGCGCAAAGCTTTTACTGAAGAACAGAAATCATCTTTAAAAGCAGAGATTTCCGAACAAGTTGTTGATGGTTTACTTGCGAAACAATTAGAATTACTCACTCTTAATCACGCTGAAGAACAATTTGAAACAAGTGATGACTTAGATGAGAAATCAGAAAAAGATGATTTATTAATGTATAAGCTGATTAAGGCTGACTTAATTGGAGGGCATAATCAGCTTTTAGAAACGGAGAAAGTTAGGAAAGAACTTAGTAAATTTGTCCAAGGTGAGTGGCGGGATATTTCACTGGGGCGGACGCTAACTTTTGATAGAGGGATGATCATTCCATCCAAGGACTTGAAGAATGGAGAAATCTGTGTGCCTTGGTTGGATGATGGAGAGAAAGTTTTAAACTTCCGCTCTCCGTTTCTTAACTCTAATGGTCTGTGCGTATCGACCAATAAAATTATTGATGATTGTTTAGCCTCAGACGGTACACGTTTAGAAGGAATTATTGTTGTCAACGATGAAGACATCAAACGTATAAAAGCAAGACTTGAACAGGATGAAACAGCACCTGTAGAAACCGAAACCCAACGCCAAGGACGCGATTTTGATGGTGACTGTATTGGTGTAGCACTAGCAAGTAAATATCCCAACTTCACAGCCGAAGCTGAGTATAGGATTCTGCCAGCCAATGCTTATCTTCCTACTATCAAGGAAAAGAAACAATCATTTTATATAGATGGAAAGCAACCACCATTTGAAGAAATAGCTAACCACATGAGCGATAGTATCAGCGTGGGCGTGATCAATAATCAAGTGACCGCATTAGAGGCATTAGAATCGGAAATCGAAATTCTCAAACTTTATGGAACACCTGAGCAGAAAAGCGAATATGTAGATAAAGTATCACATCATTATCAAAAATTATTAGAAGCTGAGAATTACGAACACCCCAAGCCAATCAGGGAAGAATATAAACCATACATACAAGAGTTTGTAGCTCTGTCTCAAAATCCTAATAGAACCTCTGAAGTTATTTCCCAAGCAATGGATAAGAATCGCTTGATGTACAGGAGAATGATTGAAGAGGCTTGTTACCAAAACCAGATAGCTGTAGATTTATTTAAAAGTTCTAAAAAGCCAGCAATGGGCTTAATCAAAGAAAATAATCGTTATTTATATCGCCAAGTTGACTATATTAAAGATAAAAAATCCCCGACAGCTTATTTAAACTTAGGGATAAAAACTGAGGGTTACTCGCCAGTAGAATTATTAATTAACCAAACAAATAAATACTTCCAAGAATCAAAACTTGAATCCCGTCCCATTGTCCAGTTTCACGATTTATTTAACGGTGTTGAGTTTACCCCACAGCAGAGATTTGCGGCGATCGCTGCCAAGTATGAATTTGACCGACTCCATAACGCTGCCGTAGCAATGGAGCGACGGAGGGACAGTGAGCGTGGCCCCAGTGCAATTATTCAAACGCAGCAGGGGTCAAAACTGGAGATTACGAACTTAACTTATTACGATCATCCCCTCATCTGGAAAGCTCAAACTATTAATTTGAAATTAGAAGTGGACAAGCGTTCCTCAAAACTACTAACACTCGCCCAAATAAATAATGAATTAAAGGATGATGGACAACCCCAATACCGTAAGTTAGGTACAGTTAGCCCTCAGTCGGTTGAAGAATACAACCTCAAGCCAGGTACAAAGGCCAACAACGCTTCATTGGTTGAAATTAAACCCCAACTCAGCCGAGGGCAGACGAAACTAATGTTCCAGCAAACGTACCAATTCGCCCAAGCATACCGAGAAAACATCCCAGAGCAGGAGAGATTGTCGGCGGCGGCGGCGGTGTGGAGTGTTGGGGCGGCGAGGCAGGATGAATTAGAAGATAGACAGTCTCAAAATAAAGACCCTATTTACAAAAAAAATCCCAACTTTGTGTTTGCGGCGTTTGGTGAAGAAATTATCTCCCGGCTAGATCAGATGCAATTTACCCATTTACGAGTTGGGACGCTGAGTAATGAGGCGAACAGCTTCAAGGGTAAAACGTGGAATCAAGAAGAGAAATACCCAATTGAAATTAGGGCATCGCACCACCCGCCTGGGCATGATCGTCATGCTTTAAGATTAGTGTTTGTGCAAGATACTGACGGGCAGTACAAAGAATTTGCGCCGCTAGAACCGAGAACGGGACAATTACCAATTGGTACAAAGGCTCTTGCTAATGTGTTACCAGGGGAAACTTACACAGCCTCTGCCACAATTTCTCTGACAGGGACAGAACCAGTGGAGTTTACGATCAGAGAAATCAAGAAATTCGCCCACGCTCCTAAGACATTTCATGGTGAATCTGTGACCTTAGAAATTGGTAAAGTACCAGTACCCACAGGGGTAGTCAAACTCAAATTGGATGGTAAAACTCTGGGGGAATTAGATGCTGATTCGATTAAGCAACTCCAGGCAGTAAATTACATTAAAGATGGCAATCCGCTTAACCTAAAACTGACGACCATATCAGACAAGTATAATGCTTTTGTGATTGCCTCTTCGCCCAATGGTAATTTAATAAAGATTGATAAAACTAATTCTTATGATCATCAAGGTCAAAAATTTAATGACACTGAATATAGAAGACTTACCTTAGATGTCCCCCAATCTCAAATAAGGGATGCAGTGTTTTTGAATGGGGAACCGCTAGGGGTGCTACATTTCAAAAAAGATAAAGAAGCACTCAAACAATTAGGAGTTTTCAATTTTGGAAGGCTAACTCCAGTACCAGCCACATTGCAAAGTAATATCTCAACAACAATGATGGTGAAGATTGACCCGAATACCATTGAATATCCCGAAACTTGGGTGAAAGAAAACTTTGCATTTAGTCAGCAGATAACTTCGGAAGGACAACACAGAGAAATCGAAAGAACTGCGGCGATTTTGTACCAAATTAAAGAACGTCCAACTATTCTTTTTGCAACAACAGAAGATAAAGAACTTGGCATCATAAGGATGGCAGTGGACAATCACAAGGTTGACGTTGTTACCAAGTGGCTCACTGACAAAAACATAGCGATTGCCCAACAGCCACCAGAAGATGTGCCACTGGAAACTAAGAAAGGACTGGCTGTATTTAATTTGGTAAACTCGTCCATTCCTGAACCTGTTTTTGAGGCGATGATTAATAAATTTGGAGAAGTTATTGAATCCTCCGAACAGTATCAAGAGAAATTGCGATCGCTGCCTGACCGTCCAAAGCATCTCAAACCGCCACAGCCAGTCGTTAGTATAGTTGAATCTCCAAAGGTTCTAAGAGGAGCGAATACAGTGGTATCACCAGTATCACCTCAAAATTCACAGTCTACGTTACATACTAGTATAAAAGAACTAGTGGTAATATCGGGCAAGCCAATTCCGATGAATTTCCCCCTCATGCTGCGCGGGGAACCCAACCCTTTACCCGTGGACACCTGCATTGATGCGATGCGGGGGTATGGCAGAGTTCATACTACCAGAGCGTATGAGCCATATAGACAATATGGTTTCAAAGAGGGTGATATTGCTCTAGCCACTGGCTCCGGCAAGCAAGTCGCTTTCCGAGTTGGCAAGCAATATCAAATTTCACAGCAGATGATTGCAGACCCCCAGTATCAGCAGCAGTGGGCGCAAATGGAAAAGCACTCAGCTAAAGCTCTGCCAGAACTGTTCACGGGCAAGCCCCAAGTGTGGGGACTTAACATGGAACCCCTGGGCAATTATGTGAACGGTCAGATAGTACCGTTTGAGCAGCAGCAAAACAAAGCCGTCCCCAGCCAAGAATCTCAAACTATAACCATCGACCACCTGCGCTCATGGTACGCCACTGCTAACAACCTGGGAAAATCAGAAGATTACAAACAACGCATTGTCCAAATCGCCAATGAGTTTAAGGTTACTGGGCAATTATCGCCCCAAGCAAGAGAAGCAATGGAGAAAGATACAGTTAACCGAATCGCCCAAATCGCTCACAAAATCGTGTCAGCTTTGGGTCAGTGTGAAGAAGATGGTACGACCCGTGTCCAGGGTAAGATTTACGATGTCAGCTTTCACCCTGAGCAACGTTCTTGGGCGATCGCGCGCTCAAAGGGTGATGTAATTCTGCGTGTGCAAGCTGGGAGAGTGCAGATTAACAAATTGACACCGGAATTTGTGCAGCAGTTTGAGAGTGCTAATAGCAAAGTTGATGAGGTTTTAGAAACTAAAAAACAGGTAGCAGGACTACAAAGATAATTTGTTAGTAAAAAAATAAAGCTACTAATTTTAAGTAGCTGTCCGATTTAACAACAAACCTATCAGCAAATACAGCATAATAATACTGCTAGTTGATGAGGCAATAAGTCTAAGACTGTTATATTGAATCAGTTTGCGGATGCAGGCTTTATCAGAATACCCTTGGCGCTGGAGTCGATTATGAATTGGAACAGCAAACGTGAGGCTGGTGATCATAATTGATGCGTTCAGCACAAGCAACATAAGTACCCAGCCAAGCTTAACTTCTACTGGATGTACAAATGCCAGTAGCAGTGTACTTAGCATCAGCAATATGTAAGGTATGTAGATACTAAAAGGGAGCCTGCGTTCGTATTCTTTGTGAAACGATACAAACTCTGTTTGTCCAACCCAAGCAAAGAGTGGATAAGTAGAGTGTATACCAATGCAGAGCATTGTTGAAAAATGTTGCAGAAGCTGCAATCACGAAAACAATAATTTCTATAGTCATGATGTTTGTATTTCCTATATTACTGATGAATGCAAATCAATTAATGGCTTCTGAGGTAATAGAAATACTTACCAAGCCTCATCAGTCAAGAACATCTGCTGTCTGCTGGAATCATGTTCATATAACCCCAAAACAAACTTGCGTTATTCGTCAACATCTTTGAATGTCGGTGACTTCCATGAAACGTTGCTGGTCGCAACACGCTTTAGCAGTCTATTCAGAGTCTGTTGTTCTTCTAGTGTTAAAGCAGCGAAGAATTGTTTTGCTGCTTCAATTGATGCATATTCTGCTTGTTGGAGTCGTTGTTTGCCAGATTCTAAAAGATGAACTTCATAGGCTCGGCGATCGCTTGGATGAGGTCGTCGTTCAATTAAGCCCTGCTGTTCTAGGTCATTGAGCAAGGTAACCATACTAGCTTTATCAACACGAAGTTTGTCACCTAATCGTGCTTGAACCATTGCACCTTCAGCAGCCAGTAATTGGAGGATACCAACCTGAAGCGGGCGCAGATTTAAGGGAGTCATAGCACGGGCATAAAACTGTGCGCCAAGTTCAGTCACCCAGTGAAGTACAAAGCCTGTCCAGTGACTTAGACATTCTGGCAAAGGCTCCCAGTCTAAATCGTGTTCACTAAAAGTATGCGAATTAACTGATGGGCTTTCCCGCTTTGGTACTTCAGCAGATTGCTTGGAGGATATTCGTCTCTTCATAGAACCAAAAACGTTTGTTAACTAAACGTTAGCACAAAAAACGTTTGGTTAACAAACTACTTTTAGTTCACCTGTTACTTCGTGGTTGTTGAAAGCATTTTTTCCCTCTGCGCTTCGGCAGCGCGTAGGTGTACCCCGTCGCAGACCTCTCCCGTTGGCACAAACAGCCGCTTACGCCAATCGATAGATCTCGGTGAAGCAATCAGAGGACACCAGTTGTAAAGACAGCAAGAGGGAAAGGTAGATAGAGCGATCCCAAAAAAGATAAGCTAGAAAAGAGAAGAACTATCACGGGTTAGTTGTGCATGAATTAGTCCAGATGTAATAAAGTTGCACAAGGAACAAGCCTAGAAATGAAGTTCGCATCAATCAAATTTGTGAAAGCAATACTCTAATTGAAACTCGATAGATACCTAAATGCAGATACAGCCGCCCCCAGAAAAATTTCTCTTGACATTGTTAGAAATAAGAAACTATTACGCTCCACTAGTAGAAGAGTACGGAAAATTGTATAGAGAAGCTTTAGCGAACCTAACTCATGTAGAAGCATTATTATCTAACTGGCCTGTGACCGTAGAGGTGAATAACAATGGCTTTTCTAAAGAAGTAGCAGAAGAAATATTTACCGTACCCACTCAAGAAAGCAGCAATGGTAATAGCGTTGATGTCTTGAGAACGGCAGCAGAATTATCACAAACTCAGGATAATGAATTATCACCACTAGATACCATAAAAGCAGAGGCATTTCCTGCTGAGAATCAAGAAGATATCAACTCGCAATTAGAAGAAACTCAGGCAATAGTTACTGCTGAAGAGAATGTATTCTCAGATGATAGCTTTGATAGTTCTCAAACTGAAACTCAAAGTGATGAGTCTACTAATACTGAAGAACCAACCGCTACAACAGAAGAAGATAATGCTGTTCAAGAAAGCGACACCAAAGACGACAGTAACGACGCTCTAACAGTAGCAAGTGAATTAGCCCAACTGGTTACGAATGAGCCATTACCCCAAGAAGATGAACCCCCAGTCGCTGAGTCTACCAAGCAAGAAGAAACCAGCACTACGTCAAACCAATCATTCTATGGGCAAGATATCCCAATGCTGGATGAATATCGCTCTCTAAGACGTATAGAAGCGATTGAACAGTTGTTGCAGCAGCATAAAGGTAGTGTATGTCATATAGATTTTGTAGTGCGATCGCTGTATGGCGAGTTAGAACCAGATGTTTGGAAGGTAGTTAAAGACAGAGTTCAATCAACACTGACTCACGGAAAACGAAGCGGTAAGTGGTCACTGGTTCCGGGCAAACCAGGGTACTACACCATAGATTTGAAATTGCTCAATTCTAAGCGCAAAGAAAGTTCTTCCAAGCCTAGCCAAACAAAAAGTAAACAACCACAGCCGCAGGTCAAAGAAGATATTAGCCCTGATGTTGCTTCCAAGCCTAGCCAAACTAAACCTCAAAAACCTAACCCTCATGCGAAAGCGAATCTCATACCCATGAAAGGAGAGTTTAAAGGAAAGTTTTTGATTGATGCGATTAGTTTATTATTGGAACAAAATCCGAGAAGAGTTTTTGATATAGCTGAAGTTGTCAATCAACTGTATGGAGAACTTTCGCCTGAGCAATTACAGAAGGTTAGACCAGGGGTACTAAATGAACTGTCACGGGGTTATCGCTCAGGCAGATTCTCTAGAGTGCCAGAGGAAAAAGGACTGTACATTTGGGATGCTAAATTACTTCCGGACTAACAACAATTTGCGGCGGACGCTCGCGAACTCGCTAACGCTGCGAAGATCGCAATTGCAAGAGCGCAGTTGCAAGAGCGCAACTTGTACAAGGGTTGTTAATCAACAAGTTGTTATCGAGTTAATTCTGATAACATCTGTTCAAGAATATCTTGGAGTAATTCTTCTTCAGAAGGATACAGAGAAACTGGCCCAGCAAGAAATTCTTGGATAGTCAGTTTCTGCTGTTGAAAATCTTTGACAAAATTCCGAATTTGAGAAACAGCCTGAATTTGAGATTCGATTGCTTCGACCATCCCGGCTACAGCATCAATGCCTTGCTTTGCAGCTTTGCGAGAGCTAGAAACCATTTCTCCTTCTGGTGTATTTTTGGCTAAACGTAGTTCCTGTTTCAAGTTTTCATATTGAGCTTGGAGAATTTGATTTTGCTGTTCTAAATGGCGACATTTGCGAGTTAAATCATCTTCATTATTGAGATCAACAACTTCTCCAACTTGTTGACATGATTCAATCTCTAGCAGTCTGGCTAAATCCCCTTCTTGGTAAGCTTTATTAATTTCCTGCATGATTTCGGTATGATATTTCTGTGTTTCGCTATCAGGTGCCTTATCAGGGTGAAAGATTTCAGCCAACCGCAAAAATGTGGAGCGAATTTTTTGCTGTGTTTCGGTTCTAGCCCCAGCCCCAAATGAGGTAGTTTCTTGTGCTTGCCACTGTTGATGTTGATAGGTATCTTGGGCTGATTGAGTAGAGAAATCTTCTTCCGTATGTGAGAACTCTTCGTTTGACTCTGCCCCTGATTGGCTTGTGTCGTGTTTTATACTAATAATCCCAGCAAACTGTAGTTGACGATAAACTGCTTGTATCTTCTTAAGAGTTTGTTTACCAAATTTTCTAGTAGTAAAGATAGTTTCAAACAAAGCGTGAATTTCTTGGTCGAGTTGAGCCATTTTTTGGAAGCTCGAAGTTGTTTGATGTACTACCTCTGTGGCTAAAGAACGCGCCTTTTCGACAAAGTTATTTAGTTCAGTCCGCTTTCTCTTAATCTGCTTGAGAATTGATTGGTGTTGTTTCTCTAAATATTCCAAGCGCAGATGTAATTCAGACAGAGCCAGTCCGGTTGCAACCGTAGAAGGGGATGAAGATGTAGCAGTTCGTCGAGGCATAGAAGTTTTATAATTTTTTCAGATAAAAGTATTGAGATACCTAAATGATGATACATGAATACCTATTAATATTAATTAAAATTTGAGCAATCTAGTATTACAAGAAAATTGAAGAAGATGAATATTGAGAAATCGTTAAAAACTATTTAGGATAGTAAAAAATGAAGATTGCAGATTTATCAGCCCAGACTATAGAAAAAATTAAGTCAGTTAGGTGGGATAGAATTATTGAAAAACACGAAGGCCCAGAAGATTGGGAATCGGTTTTCAGATATTCTGAGCCAGAGTTTATTGAAGTAGAAGGATGTTCAGTATTATTACCTGTAGATAAATCACATCACCCGAATATCACTATATTGCGTTGCATTTGGAGTAAAGACCAAAATTCTGTAACGCTGTTTCTATCTGATACTACCTATGAAGACGATCCATTTTTTTCGGGATTTATGGCAGTGTGCGATCGCGTTAAAGGTGAAAAGTTTTTCTTGGCAATTCTCTATCATGAATGGTTCATTATTGAAAGAACATCAGTTTTTGAATAAAGAATTATTAATAATTTTTCAGAAATAGCGTAAATGAAAATAATGGTTAGAATACCTTAATTTGTCAGTTAGTTTTATTGAGTCTGTGCAGCCTGAACAAAAGCTTTAAAAATTTTGTGATGGCTAGGATCGTTAATGGAAAGCTCAGGATGCCATTGTACGCCAACTGCCCAAGGATGATGTTCATGCTCCACAGCTTCGATTACGCCATCGTCTGGAGCATGACCAACAATCCGCCAAACAGATGGTACTTGAGCGATTGCTTGATGATGCCAAGAAATTACAGATAGGTAAGAATCTTGTAGACATTGAGCTAAACGGCTTTCTACATCTATTTTGACAAAATGTTCTGTAGGTAATCGTCGTCCAGGTTCCGGCTCTAGACGATGTAATGCAGATGTACCGTAGACATCGGGAATGTGAGGAATTAAAGTACCACCAGTAGTGACGGCCAGAATTTGTAAACCCCGACAAATACCTAATATTGGTAAATGACTCTCAAGGGCAAACTTGGCAAGCTGCAACTCAAAAGCATCACGTTCAGCATCAACAGAGTAAATAGTAGGATGAACAAAACCGTTGTAGCAAACCGGGTCAATATCTCCACCACCTGAAAGCATTAACCCATCTATTGAATCGAGAAGTACATCAGGCTCAGTTTCTCCTGGAGGTAACAAGATGGGAACACCACCTGCTGTACGGACGGCATCGATGTATTCGCTAGGTACAGAAAATGGGATTGCGGCAAGCCGACCGTAAGTTGTAATGCCAATCAGTGGTTTTCGAGATTTTCTATTCATCTTGTTGCTATTTCTGGATTTCGTTTAGGGAGAACCAAAAAATAAAATCGCCCACCGTATAAAAGATCTGGTAGTTAAACTACTAGCATTTGTGCCTTCGCCCTTCAGGGGCGAAGGCGACGGTGGGCGATTTTATTCCTGGCAAGTGCCTTAGCAGTTTGTTCGTTGGTTATTTTCATTTCTTATTCAGGCAGATGTACTTGCGGCACAGTCATGTAAAGCCATTTAGATGAAGCATCTTAGAGGAATCATCGGTGATTTAGCAAACCCATGCTTTTCATAGAAACTAATTGCTGAATAATTGTCAGCGTCTGTCAAGAGTGTAATTCGAGATATATTTTTACTTTGACAAAACTTGATGACTTCAGTAATAAGTTTTGAGCCAATGCCAGCACCTCGATAATTAGGGTCTACTACCATATCTTCTAAAATGGCAACTAATCCTCCTTGTGCTGTGCTAATGGTAAAGAGGATGTTTACCATACCTATAAGTTTATCTGTGTCTTTGGCAACTAAAATAGCTCCTACATGAGGCTGTGTCACAATTGAGTGCAAACCGACAGTTTGTTTATTTACATCTGGCTGGAACTCGGCTTCTTGAGAAAATAAGGAATTGAGGAGCGGGATCAGTGCGGGAATATCTGTAACGGTTGCAACTGAGACTGTGAGCATAATGAAGAGTTGCTGCAAATGTTCTAACTCCCATGAGTATAAAGCTTCCAAATCTTCAAAGCCAACAGCAACCTTGAAAAATCAATATTTTGGCTCTCCCCAATTTTGATTTTTTCCTTAAGCTTGCCAAGAATTGGGTATACCTGATAAAGTCAAGGTAGGCATCAATCTTAAGGATGTCTTTAAATTTAAAAAGTCTTCTGTGTTATCCTGTTTGATACTGTCTAAACTGATAATTTTGCGCTTAAATACCTCTTCATTTAGTTGACAAAGCAAAAATTTTGCTATGGTTTGTCATTATTGATTTGGCTTGATTTGAACTCAGAGAATTTTAGCTCAATATCTATAAAAAGTTGAGTGATGACTTGTAAAAATCAAGTTTCACTTCCCAGCATTAGCGAAGTCCTCCTCTCCTTAATAAAGCTAAATAGAAATATCTATTAGCTGATGAGAGTTTTATTTTATTGCTTCAATGGTCAAAATAATCGACGGTTTGTTAGCTAGATGTCATTATTTCAAAAAAGACCATTATTTTAACACTCTTGCTAGATAAATATAGATCTGCCCCGGCTCTGAAAACTGGATGTTTTCCTAGTTATCTAAAGGTAATTTTAGCTTAGTAGCGATTATCAGCTATTACCTCAAAGCTAGGTTTATAAAGTAAGCACAACACTTGAACTTGATTTAAGTGGAGTTTCATCGTGATAACTGGTGGGATTCATTAAGCATCCCCCTAATTACTAACGAAATCCTTTGGAGGTAAAAAAGTGCCTAACTATATCACTGAACAACAAACTGATATTGCACAACAAAGAGAACAACTAATTGAAGAGATTCTCACAGTTTATCCAGATAAATCCCGTCAAAAGCGAGAGCAACAAATTAACGTCTACAAACAAGAAAAATCAGATTGTGGTGTTAAGTCAAACATCAAAGGGAGCAACGCGATTTTCTGAACTCTGACAAAAATAAGTGACAATGCTCCATCCTAAAGCCAGGCGATCGCTAAACTGAAAGTTCAGTAAATTAGTCAAATTGATACTAGTTAGATAGCTAAATATCTTAGTAATACTGAGATAAATCTATTTTTATGGTTGTTTAGTTCTGTGATGGGGATAAAAAAGTGTAGGATGCCCTTTGAGTAATAGTTTTGATGTTGAATATCAAAACAGGGAATGCCTACACTTCATGAACGAAAAAATCTATTCAAGCTTAGATTTAAGCAAATCATTGTCAGACTTTAAAGAAAAAGTTACGAAACTTTTAGAAATTAAAAATCTGAGTGAATGGACGGCTCAGACTTTTAAAGCATTAGAAGAAGAAATTAGAAATACGGCATTAACTTTGGCAGGAGAATGTATAGCGGTTTTATTAAACAAACTATCTCAATCTCAAGAGGCTCTAGATATAGCAAGCAGTCAAATCAAAAGTTTATCAAATCAAAAGATTAGAAAACATGGTAATTATACTAGGCAAATATTAACAGTTGGTCATGTTAAAATAACTCTTTCATTACCATATATGGTTGAAGATAAAAAACAATCACATCAAAAAGGTAAATATTTAAAGTTAGGATTCTGCCCATTTCTAAAATGGTTAGGAATAGAAGAAGGACTAACACCCCATGTTTGGGCAACAATTACAAAATATGGAGCAATCGCTGGTTCGTTTGAAGCTGCACGCACAATCTTAACAGATTGGGGAGTAAAAATTAGCTTGAAACGAATAGAACGTCTCACATACTATTTTGGTAAAATTGGGATAAACTTACGTCAGTCTAAATTAAAAAGTTTAGAGATAGGTAATTTACCTACAAGTGATGTTCTCAAAGACCAGCGCGTTGTCATTACTGTAGATGGCGGGAGAACAAGAATTCGGATTAATAAAAAAGGTAGACGGAAGCTCAAGACTAATCGCCTAGGCTTTACTGGAGAATGGGTTGAACCAAAATTATTAACTATTTATACAGTGGATGAGCATGGTAAAAAAATTAGGGCATCATCTCTACCCATTACCAATGATGGCACATATTTAGGTTATGAAGAATTTCTCAGAATTCTAGAAATGTATCTAGTCAATTTGGGTATAAGCCAAGCTAAACAGGTTTTATTTGTTGCTGATGGGGCTGAGTGGATTTGGAAACATATTCCGCCTTTATTACAGAAAGTAAAATGCCCAACTGCTACTTATAAGTTATTAGATTTTTATCACGCTGCTTCTCATTTACAAGACTTTGCTGATGCAGCTTTTTCTTGTGATGATGAGCGTCAATCTTGGTTTAAAAAAGCTCGAAAAACTTTAAAGAAAGGTCAAGCTCTCAATTTAATGAGAAATATGGATGAATTTATTTCAACAGCAACTGGTGAGCGTTGTAAAATTTTGGTGCGAGAGCGTAATTACATTCTCAAAGCTTATCGCAGGCGACTATTAAATTATCACGCTTGTCGCCCTCAATCAGCTACCCCTTGGTAGCGGTGCAGTTGAAAGTTTAATTCGTCAAGCTGTTAACTTACGCATGAAAGGGAACAGCAAATTTTGGCTTCCAGATAATGCAGAGATTATGTTACATCTGCGATGTCAATGGATAGCTGGCAGGTGGGACAATTTTTGTAATTCTATTTTTAGCTCTTTCCTTAATCCTCGCAGTGCCTGAACATTTTATACCTTTTATTTAAATTTATGTTTTAGCGATCGCCTGGCTTTAGGATGGAGCATTGTCACTTGTTTTTGTCAGAGTTCAGAAAATCGCGTTGCTCCCAACATCAAATCTGTTCCGGGAACTATGACGGCTCGTGGTTGCTCCTATGCTGGTGCTAAAGGTGTAGTCTGGGGGCCAATTAAAGATATGGTTCATATTAGTCACGGGCCTGTAGGTTGTGGTTACTGGTCTTGGGGTGGTCGTCGTAACTATTACAAAGGTACAACTGGAGTTGATTCTTTTGCAAGTATGGACTTTACCTCTGACTTTCAAGAACGAGATATCATCTTTGGCGGGGATAAAAAGCTGGCGAAAATCTTTCAAGAAATTGAAGAACTTTTTCCGCTTAACCGAGGCATTAGCGTTCAATCAGAATGCCCAATTGGTTTGATTGGAGATGACATTGAAGCTGTAGCCAAGAAGTCTAGTAAAGAAATTAACAAGCCGATAATTCCTGTACGTTGTGAAGGCTTTCGCGGTGTTTCTCAATCTCTCGGTCATCACATTGCCAATGATACTGTTCGTGACTACTTATTTCCCCACGCTGAAGGTTTAAAAAAACAAGGAAAACTTATTGATTATGAACCAGGGCCTTATGATGTTGCAATCATCGGTGACTATAACATTGGTGGTGATACTTGGTCTAGCCGTATCCTACTGGAAGAAATTGGTTTGCGTGTAGTTTCACAATGGTCAGGTGATGGCACTATCAATGAAATGATGCTCACGCCTCAAGTGAAGCTGAATTTAATTCATTGTTACCGCTCCATGAATTACATTACTCGTCACATGGAAAAAGCTTATGGGATTCCCTGGTTAGAATTCAATTTTTTTGGCCCTACCGAAATTGCTAAATCCTTAGAACAGATTGCTGCCCAATTTGACTCGAAAATTCAAGACAATGCTCACAAGGTAATAGCTAAGTATCAATCGACAATGAATGCAGTGATTGCTAAATACCGACCTCGTTTAGAAAACAAAACTGTAGTCCTAATGGTTGGGGGTCTGCGCCCTCGTCACATGATTCCTGCATTCCAAGATTTAGGTATGAAACTTCTAGCAACCGGCTATGAGTTTGCTCATCAAGAAGATTACAAACGTACTACTGATTATATTGAAAACGCCACTATTATTTATGATGATGTAACTGCTTATGAGTTCGAGAAATTAATTAAAGCACTCCAGCCTGACTTAGTAGCTTCTGGCGTTAAAGAGAAATACGTCTTCCAAAAAATGGGTTTACCTTTTCGTCAAATGCATTCTTGGGATTACTCCGGGCCATACCATAGCTATGACGGTTTTGCTATTTTTGCCCGCGATTTAGATATGGCTCTCAATAATCCTTCTTGGCAATTGCTCCGCACGCCTTGGAAACAGCCTAATCAATGATTGAAATATGGATTAAGTTCAACTGAACCGTATTGCATTCACGCATATTGGTTTAGTAAGACAGTAACTTTTGTCCTGTTCCCAGCAGTAAATCCAAATGCAAGAGATGAAGTAGCATTATTAACAAAACATTTGTGACTTTGCTTGCAGTTTATTTACGGAATAGTTGTTACTGTCATAGTACTTCGGTCTATCAAGGCAGATAAATAATCCTTGTGTAGTATTTTTATTAGCACTCATTTCTCACTAGAGAAACTTGGGTGCTTTTATTGATTATACAATCGGCTAGAACACCGATTCATCCGAATTCGCGGCGGACGCTACTGCTGCGAAGCTCGCAATTAAAAAACGTAAGATGCAACAAAGCTTACATGGTTTGCATCTGTTTCATTATTTTAGTGCAATGCTATTACTAGCAAGACTTTTTGCTTGCCCATCAGTTTTTAGCTTAGAGTATTTTGTTCGTGATACTCAGAAATATGCTCGTATATTCTGGTGGAAATTGTAACTCCTTATAAACATTGCAGGCATTATTTAGTTGCAACTCCTTGATAGAGATGAGCCACCAAATCTGGAAAATTCTCTGGTGTGAACTGATGAAGCTCTACACGGTCAAAATACTGTTCTACTAATTTTTGAATATCTCGATTTAGGTGACATCCATCAGCTATAGCTTTCTGAATTGGAGTTAGGCGATGCTGCCATACCTGTACATTAGGCTGATCGCTCAACCCATGTTCCAAAAAAAAGAATCTACCGCCCGGTTTTAGTACCCGATAAACTTCTTTAATTGCTTGTTGCACATTTGCAATACTGCATAAAGTCCAAGTGCTGACCACGCTATCAAATGTATTATCTGCCATCGGTAAATTTTCACTTTATAGCAGGAGTTGCTCAACTGTGATGTCAGAGTTACTGATCCGCTTGTTTGCTAAAGCATTCATTCCAGGATTCACATCAACTGTAGTGATTTTGCGAATTCCAGAAGGATAATAAAGCAAATTTAACCCAGTCCCAAACCCAATTTCTAGAACTTCTCCTGTTACATTAGCTAGTAATTCTTGACGATATTTAGCTAAGACTGGATCTGACAAACTCCAGTCGAGAAGACGCGGGAAAATAACTTGCGAATAAAACCTCATAATTCTTTAACCTCTAAAATTTAATTTTAGATTGAGCAGAAATGTTGAGCGAGTAAATCTTTGAAATGCTAGATTATTGTTGAGCTTAGTTATCTTTTATTTCTAAACTTCGCCACAGATACCAACAAGCAATAGTACGGTTTAAATTTTGGATAATGGAATTGAAGATTCAAAATCTAAAATTTGGTCAAAAAGCTAGATTGATTAGGGAAACTACTTTCTGCTGTAGCAAAACTAAGAATTATGCTTGATAACTTATGAGAAATCTGGGTCAGACAGACCAAGGATTAAAGATGACAACCCCTGTTCCGGCAAAATCATTTTCGTTACGAGTGAGTAATGTTAGAGAATGTTGCAAGGCTATGGCAGCAATTAAAGAATCCATAACGGGTAGAGGTCGCCCCGAAAGTTCTAGTTGTCCGACTAAGTTACCCCATAACATCATTGTTGAGACATCTATACTTAAAATTCTGTGTTCAAAGCGATTAGGTAAAGTTTCATTTAGCCAAATGACGAGAGATTCTTTGCGCTTTGATGCGGGAAGCTTGCTAATGCCTTTAGCGATTTCACCAATTGTAATCACACTCAGTTGACATCCTCCCCACCCTTGAAGGGAGGAGATTCTAGGCTCAAACAGCGATAGCAGGTATCACCCGACTGACATCACCTAACCCAACAGTCGATGCCCCGACTGCACAAATATTACGACTGGCGTTTTCATCTCTTCCATTTATTTGTTTGCAAGATGGGCAACGCCATTGTCTCATAGATAAATCCAACTCTTTTAGAACATGACCACAACTAGGGTGTTGATTTTGTTGGAGAAACCCTCAAAATTTATCATGCAATTTCTGTGTCGCCAGTTGAGACAGAAAACAAAATTCTTCTTTTCGAGAGCATGGATTGACCAAAAACTTGAGCCGCCCAGTCTTCAACATCTAAAAAACGGACTGTTTCTAATGCTTCTTTCACAAGAGTAGTTGTTAAATTCATAGTTGATAAACAAATACTCAAAAACATTTGACCTATTTGTTTAAAAGGAGAACGAGAAGAAAATTGCTTGTATTTTCCAAATAGCGATTCCAAGACATCCGTTGTAGCTAATAATGTTTGTCCTGGTTGAATAAAAGAAAGTTCCTGTGTTAAATAGCTCAGAATTTTTTGTGCAAACTCTTCTGAATAATTCACAAGCGTTGTTAAGTGTTGTTGTATTATGCTGAAAGTTTCTTGATTTAGCCCACACAATTTAATTTGAGTTTCTACAAAGCGTGTTATTTGAACCATTTGCTTCCAATTTATTAGTGAGTCTTGGTAAGCAGCCAACCATGTAAATTTCTCTTTCAATTTACTATATAAAATATCTGGTTCTGTATTTGGTACTAAATCTCTTAAAATATCTAATGGTGAATTTAGCAGATATAAAGCCCAATTTACGAGTTTTTCTAAGTTAAAGTAACGGCATTGTGAGCGTTGAGAGGGCGGAGATAAGAAAGATAGTTCAGTTTGTTGCAGTTGTTTTCGACATTGACTACATTGCTGTATAAAAGACTGGTATTTATCCGACCTATGTAATTCATGCTTGAGTAATAAAGCCATTGCATGAGTTACATCATAGGTATAAATTACATCAGGATGATTTTGTTGATATAGTTTAATTCCTTTTTGAATATCACTTCCGTGGTCAGCAATTATTTGTCGAGGACAACCACATTTGAGGCTAACTTCCGTCAATTTCTCTTGGATGAGTTCACCTCTGGTTGAATGCATAATTTCTAATGCCAGAATTTGAACATCCTGATGCTGTAATCCTCTTCTTAGCGGCAAGATTTTTTCTTCTAGCTTTTGTTGTGAAACTCCTAAAATTACCAGTCCTTTTTCAGTTCCTAATTCTACAGTTAAATCAACAATAAAAATCCAGTCATCTCTTATTTCTTTCTTTCTGGTTAGTTCAAAAAAACCAATTCTCCCTAACCATTTCCTAATACTACTAAAGCTGGGAGTCTCCTGTGTAAACAATTCTTTGTACAAATCAAAGGTCTTCTCGACTCCTCTATAACGGCGTTGTTGCGTGAATAGGCAAAATGGTAAATTTACTTATAGCCGATGTTTTCGAGCCGCCTAACCCTGCATATGAAGACGAAAGCCCAGTACAAAGTTAAGAATTGGAACGCTTATGATGCTGCCCTCAAGCAACGAGGCAGTATAACTTTTTGGGTGAACGAAGAAATCATCGAGCAGTGGCGCAATCAGCAAAAAACCGGGAAAAAGGGGGCATCGAATCATTACAGTGATGTGGCAATCGCCACTATGGGAACAATCCAATCGGTGTTTCATTTACCAGGGCGACAAGCAGAGGGGTTTTTAGAATCGCTGTTCACGCTCATGGGAATTGAGCTAGAAGTACCAGACCATTCCACGCTGTCTCGTCGTTTGAGCAAGTTGTCTGTGGAACTACCAGTTATCCCAAAAGACAAAGCTGTTCATGTGGTAGTGGATTCAACTGGTGTAAAAGTCTATGGTGAAGGTGAGTGGAAAGTCCGCACACATGGAGTAGGAAAACGACGGACGTGGCGGAAGTTGCATCTAGGCGTTGACTGTGAAAGCGGCGAAATTCTGGGTGCGGTGGTGACTACTAATGATATGGCTGATTGCGAGGTACTGCCTGACATATTGGAGCAGATTGAGCAACCGATAGAACAAGTATCTGGTGATGGTGGCTATGATACAAAAGGTTGTTACGACACCATTTCACAACACGGGGCCAAAGCCATAATTCCACCGCGTAGCAACGCCAAAATCCAACAACACACCAACAATGAAACACACTTCCATCCCAGAGATGAAAATCTGCGACGAGTGAATCAAGTTGGGCGCAAGCAATGGAAACAAGAGAGTGGATATCATCGCCGTTCATTATCCGAGACAGCTATATTTCGACTCAAAACCATTTTTGGTGGTAAGTTACGACGACGCTTTTTTAACAATCAAGCTGTCGAGCTATTTCTACAGTGTGCCGCCCTTAACCGCATGATCCAGTTGGGCAAGCCAGACAGTTACAAAGTAGACAACTAACTTCTGTTCTAGTACCAGATTGGTGTGTCTTTTTTTTCTTTCATGCAACAAAGCCTCTATAACTATTGCCACACTCTATAACCTGTTGCACTGAAATCTGAATAGTTTCGACTGAATAATGATGCCCCTTGGCGACTAATTCTTCTTTTGAGTCAATCTCTTTTTTTTTCCTGGACTGTTTCTATGTTTGCTTTTTGTAGTTTTTCTTCAGCAATTTTGGCTCGATTCTTCCAATAATCTCTTGATGCGGATAAATCTCTCACTTTTATTTCTAATGCTCTCAGTTTTTTTTGCTTTTCCAAGGCTCTCTGTTTCCAATTGTCTCGACCCTTGTGAAATAGCCTTGCCAACCGACTACTTGGGCTTTTAAACTCTTGCATTGACTTTGAGTTCGTTACATAGTTCTTGCATGAGAAGCTACCATCATCAAGCTCTCAAAGTCAACACCCTAGATCGCTGCTCTTTGTCTAAACCATTCCTTGATTTGCTGGGGATCAGATTGGCGCAGGTGATCGATCATCTCAGGTAAGGGCATCCCGGCAGCAGATTCGATATTCTCCCGGTTGCGATCGCCCCATCTCCTCTGCTGGCGTTGTAGTTTGGCTAAGAGTTGTTCAACAATGGTAGCCGTAGCGGTAGTGTCGTTGACTGTCTGCAATTCTTCTACCAGTTGGCTAAACGAAATCTTGGGGTTAACGGCCACTGGTTTCATTGTGGACAAAGGCGACAGGGCTGAATATAGATTTACTGCATCGTAAATGTAGAAGACTTCTTTTTTGATGTCATCACAGCGACGCGTTGCCCGTCCTAGCATTTGTTCGTAAAGGATGCGCGAGTTCACCCGCCGAATAAAAACTAAATTGCAGATTTCGGGTACATCAATGCCAGTGGTTAGCAAGTCAACTGTCACGGCAATTTTAGGATTAGCTTCGTTTTTAAAGCGGCGAATTAATTGTGATGGTTGGTCTGCCTTACCAGTGATTTTCAGGACTGCATCATCTTCAACACTACCGTATTGCTTAATCAAAGCTTGTTTCAATAAGTTAACAACAATATCAGCATGATCGTCTTTCACGCAATATATTAATGTTTTTCCTGGTAGTGAAGGGTCAATATTTTGAGCTAAATATTTACAGATGACTCGGTTAAATTCTTCAGTGACAACTTGGCGGTTAAATTGCTCTACCTCAATTCTGACTTCATCAGGGGCATTAACTAGATCGATCCTGCCTGTAATGGGGTCAAAATATTCCATTTCTGCCCCTGGTTGCCACACTATACCCTCTTCACTTAAGGCTGTAACTATGCGGATGGGAGGCTCACAGTCGATGAGGTGGCCATCAATCACCGCTTCTTTGTAAGAATATTGGTAAACAGGTTGACCAAATATCTGGGTGGTATGCAGTGCTGGGGTGGCAGTCAGTCCAATTTTTACTGCATCAAAGTGGTCGAGGACGCGGCGATACTTGGAAATGTAATCGTCATAGTCGCGGAAAGTAATTTCAGAATCGCTTAATTCCCGATCTAGCAAATACCCTCTATGGCATTCATCCACAACAATGCAATCATACTGGTCGGCTGTAGGAACGGTTGCGTTCTCGCCTGGGTAGAGAATACGTTTAACAAACGCTTGCACGGTGGCAATGTGGACTTTGGTATCGCTATCTGGTGCAGCTTCCCCCAGTTCTTTAATCCCAAAAATATCAGCGAAGGTTTGTAGATTTTCGACTCGCGTTTCTTTAAAGACATTGCCTGTTTGTTCTCCTAATGCTCTGCGGTCTACCAAAAAAAGAACGCGGCGAAAACGTCTGGTTTTGAGGAGGCGATAAACCAAAATAAGGCAGGTTTTAGTTTTACCTGTCCCGGTGGCCATTGCCAGTAATAATTCCCTAAAGCCTTGGGCTAATCTGGTTTCAACGGCTTGAATGGCTTTGATTTGGTAATCACGCAGTTGCAGATTATAGTTAAAACCTTCTTCGGCAAGTCGTTCGTGTGCAAGGTCTACATCTTGATTGAGGGCATCAACGAAAGCTTCTGGTTTGTACCAAGTCGTCAGAGGACGGCGGATATTTTCAGGGCGGCGGACATCACAAAACCATATACCGCTTTTGGTTTGCAACTGTCTCAAAAATTCTCGCCCGTTTGTAGCAAAGACGAAAGGTACTTTATATTCTCCCCAGGTGCCACCGGGGAAGGTTTCGTTATCCTTAATTTTGTAACCGCGACTGTAACGCTTGGCTTGGTCGATGGCAGCATAAACATCCGTGCTTTGGCGTTTGGCTTCAACAACTGCCATTGCCTGAAGTCCCACAAACAGAACATAGTCAGCGCGTCCTTGTTCTGTTGGCCATTCTGCGATCGCCTTGTTTTTTCCTTTTTGCGGACGAATGCCTGTACTGTACGTTAGCTGTTCTGAGTCCACTTCCCAACCTGCTGACCGCAGTTGAGCATCAATGAGGCGGCGGGTTTCGCGTTCATCTAAGTCAATGTTATTCCCTGCTTGTTGCGATCGCTGAATGGTTTCTTGAATTGCTTGTATTGGTTGAGTTTGTGCTGTGGCTTGAAGATTTGCAAGGTGATTTAAGGCTACTTGTTTTTGTGCTTCGGCTTCCTTGGCTAATTCTTGGGCGGATATGCGACGCTGTTCTTCTTGCTGGGCAGTTATTTGTGCTAATTCGGCTGCGGTGCGGCTGGCTTGTAATTCCGAGCGCAACTGTGACAATTCTTGTTTAAGTGCTAAGTTTTCAACTGCCTCATCTGGAGGCGGGACAAACGGCCCAGGGTGGAAATCGGGATTTTTTGTATTAATGCGATGAAACCAGATTCCTAGCTGACGCGCATATTTCAGGTTACTAAGGGCAGTTCTTTTGTCAGATGCAAAAGCGTGTGTGGCATCATTACCAGCTAAACGTAATTCGTCAAACAAGTCATATACTTTGCCTTTGACGATACCTCTATCCCGCAGCCGACGCATCAAATCAATTTGTCGCTCGTCACGCTCGTACATTCCTACTTGAGCAGCAATTAGTTGTGCTAGAAGTTCGCCAAACTGACGCAGTTTTATTAGGCAAGTGTTGGGGTCATCAGTAAAATATCTTTCTGCCAAAGCTCCCAGGCGCACTAGTTGAGGGTCATGGACTGCTAAAAACCCAAAGTTTGGTGATACTAACATTGTATCAGTCTTTCTCCTGAGAGCTTAGGGGTGTAGATTGCTACTAGCTTAGTATCTTTTTAACAGATTAATACGCAATATACAAGAGATGTATTCACTTGTCTTTTTACTATTAAAACTGTCCTGCAAAAGAACTATAACAGTGTGATCTTGTATCTCAAGGAGGCAAGACGAGGGCTGGAATCAAGTCATCGCAAGCTGTATTCGTTACGGCTTGTAAGGATAGGAGAAAACCGTATGAAGGTTATTCATGTTTAAGATCATTTACACTGATACCATAAAATTCTTGGGCTTTTTGAATAGCTTGCCGAGTATCATCCGTCATTATACCGTTCAAGGCTCCCTTATAAAAACCTCTGTCTCGTAACGATCTTTGCAATTCAATAACAGTAATATCACTCTTAGGATTATTAACTAAACTATATAATTTAGCTCTAGTATTAGAATCTGCAATGCCACTAACTACTAAGTAATTATCTACTTGAAACCGACGTATTGCATTTGAAGTACGAGAATCAAAATATCCCTTTGGCTCTCCTTGTAAGTATCCTGCTTTAGTTAATTGCTCCTGTAAAACTCTAACAGCTTCACCGCGATCACCCATACGAATACTATCTTTACTGAATGCTTGTATTGGTGCAGAAGTTTCACGAGAACTTTCTTCCGTTGCTGGCAGTTTAGTGAGAGTATCGGGGCCAGCAATTCCATTAGGTTCAAGTTTATTAGCTTCTTGAAAGCGTTTGACAGATTCTTCAGTAATAGGGCCAAAGACACCTGTGAAATTGCCATAATAATAACCTGCTATCCGTAAGCGTTCTTGCAGAATCCTCACTGCCTCTCCTTCATCACCTTTCATAAGGTATGGAAGATTGCTGCGCGGGGGAGATTGGGTCATAAATCCTTTGTATACTAGTAAATCGCAATGCGTTAAGATAGAAATTAAAGTTTTTGTTCCGATGTTGGAATTCAAGTCCCAAGGTAAGTAGGGTAGCCCTCCCTTTCCATACAAAGGGTCATCATTTATACGCTTTAATAGCTCGTTGTAGCCGAGTGTAACATCATACTCCCCTCCCCGTATTACGCCATCCCATCCTACGGACTTGAAAAACCGATCAAAATTTTCAGAATCTTTATCAGTCCAGTCCCCTGGCTTAGAACCTAATCTATTCCCCGTACTAATCCATATCTGCTTTTGTACACTAAACCCAAAACGTTTGTCTGCATTGACCCAAAGATTGTCTATTCTTTTAATATCTAAGCAATAAGAATTATTAATATCTTCATCATTTATATCTCTTGTTTTTTCCTTTTTGGCAATATTGAACATAAGGGAGATTGTTTTTTCATCAGCATCACTCCAATTTTTAGCCTTTAAAAAATATTTAAGTTGGGCATATAAGTGTTGTGTAAGTGATTTCTCAACTTCTTTGTATAGAGGGTTTATCTCAATTAGGTTCCGGTAAACTGATTCAATATTTTCGCCTGTAAGTAATTGATTATTTTTAGTAAAATCAGTTTCATTTGGATAATTTTTTAAAATTTTGAATGCTTCTGTATAAGATTGTATGGCTTTTGAAATTTGTTTATTCTGAGCTAGAAAATCGCCCAGACTTTTTTTAATTAATACTTGAGCTTGCAAGCCTTGAACTGAATTTAAAATTTTATCATTAATTTTGTACAAATTTGATAGACTTTCTCGAATTTCATTTTTGGCATTACTCCAATCTTTCAATTGCAGGTATGCTTGTGATTTAGCAGAAAGTAATAGTGCTTGCTTAAGTTGATGGTTATCAACATTAAATGATAACGCTGCTAATCTTAAAGCTTCATCTGAATCCGATGAATTTTGATCGCGTAATTTTCCAGCTAAAGCTACAAGTTGGCGAACGTTCACAATTTCTGCTCTAGTATTTTCATTTTGTGAGCTTGTTTGTTTAAGTTCACTTTCTTTAGCTGCAAGTCTTGTTAAAATTTCTATTTCTCTACGCCTAGCTTCTTTAACAGTTTTATTAGCATTTTCTGCTTCTTTTCTTACCTGCTGTTCCTGCTTGAGTGCTTGTGTAGCACTATCTTTAGCTTTCTGTTCATTTTTTTGTGCTTGTGTAACCTTTATCTGGGCTTGTGCTAAATTCTTATTAGCCTCACTAACCTGAAAGTTAGCACTTTCAACTTTTTTATTAGCTAATCCACCTACAGTTGCACCTCCCAAAACTGCAACAACCAAAACAAAAACTCCAACACTAATTCGCCGTTGAGCTTTCTTATTGGCATCACTGAGCAATTGATTTCTGGCTTCGGCTGCCTCCCTATCTTTTATTTCTCTTTGTAGCTGTGCTTCTTTGTCTGCTACTGCATTTTTTTCTTGAATTTCTTTCCCTTCACTGGCAGCTAAAAACTGCTGATCTTGATAGGTCAAATTCTGATTTAAACTCCATTGTTTTGCATCCTGTAAAGCTTGACCCCGCAATAGCCGTGATTCATCCTTGCCTCCAGAAGCAACCCAAGCCCGAAAGTTTTCAGCATAAGGGCGTAATTTACCTAACTCAGTATTAATCCACTGCTCGTTAAACACTTGTTCATAGATGGGATTGTAAACGATTAAGTTGTCGTGTCGTTTAACCACTAACCCAGATAATTGCAAGTCCCTTTCTTCGGCAGTATTCTGGAACTTGAGCTTTCCAGCTTGGCGAATTTGCCGATACAACTCCAGCAAGTATGCAGCCTTTTGTTCATTACTCAACAGGCGATTTCTAATGGTTTTCAAATGCTCCTGTTCGTCCTGAGATTCCCAGTTATCAATCAAGCGATTGTGCGCCAACTTCTCAATAAACTCAGCTTCCTTTCCTGCCGAGATAAACTCTGTGTTATCTACAACCAACTGACATAACCTCTGGGTTAAAAAAGGCTGTCCTCCCGTCCACTTGAGGATTTCTGCTAAGACTGCCTGGGGATTGTGGGCTTTTGTTTCCAGCCCCTTCACCAAAGGTTGCGCTTCCTCAAACCCAAAGCCCTTAAGATCGATCGCCTGACCAATATTAAAAGGTGTTCGTTTTTTGTCGCTAATCAACTCGGCAGGAGCCGCCACGCCCAACAAGGCAAAGGTCAGCCGCTTGTAGTCTGCATTTTCAGCTCGTTTGTTGTAACAGGCGCGAATCAGGGCAAAAAAGTCATCGGTAAAGGGCAGATTGAGGGTGCTGTCGATTTCGTCGATGAAAATAACGATACGCTGATTCATTCCCGGCAGCAGCACCGTTTCAATAAACTCTTCTAGGCGTTCTACTGGCGAGAGAAAATCCCTTTCCTTGAGCCAAGTACGGGCATTATCAAGTAAGCCAAAATGACGATTGAGTTGGTTGATGATGCCGTTGTACCAGCGTTCTGCTTGCTCAATTTGACTGTCTTTCGCAGAAAAATCCAAGACGATTCCCGCCCAGCCTTCTGACTTTAACCGAGCCAGAGTCCGCACCATCAAGCTAGACTTTCCCATCTGGCGGGAGTTGAGAACATAGCAGAATTCTTGCGCTTGCAGAGCTTCATAGAACTGCTCATCTGCTGCCCGTGCGACATAAGAGGGAACATCTTGACCCAAGGCTCCCCCCACTTGATAGCGATAGCTGCCGTTGTTGACTGATACCATTTCACGAACAATTTGATACAAATGTAAACTCTAAAAGCTTTGCTGCACCTGATTTTTTTAATTGCGAATTGCGTTAGCGAAGCGGTAGCGAGTCTTCGAGCGTCATTGCGAATTGCGAATTGGTATGAGTCCTTCATTCCCGTATCCTCAATCGTGACTGGAAATAAGGACGGTACAGACACTCATGGCGAACAATCACTTCATTTCCCTGCAAGCTAACTAAACCCATCCCATTTAATTTAAAAGCTGACATTGTGGGCAAACACACGGGTTTATCTGTTGCCACCACTTTCTGGAATGCTGCGGCTAACTCTGGGTTTTGCTGTAAATTCCACAAATGCCGCCGCAGGTGTTCACCATAAATACCTGCATCAGTCGAGGCTGTGGCTAGAAGTTGGGTTAACGTCAAATCCCCTTGAGCAATGTGATAAAGGGCAAGGCGCACCAAGTAAGGGTGTCCTCCCACCATCTCCATCAGTTGTCTGGTTTCTTCACTCCCCCAACTCAATCCGTGCCGTGCTACTAAATCTAAAACTTGCTCTTGGTTAAACTCTGGCAACTCTACTGCCAGCCCTACATTAAAGGGAGATGAATTGGTGTCCATCACCACATAGGATTCTGTGGAATGTGCGATCGCCATCCGTAATTTAGCCCAAGTTTCATTTACTTTCGCCTTTTCATTCCAGGAACGCAACAGAGCTAAAAATTCTTTGGCAACTGCATTGTAAGGAAACAGCCGATCTAGTTCGTCCAATCCCAAAAATAAGGGAACCGTCACATCTGCCAATATGCACTGCTCAAAATAATCATTGCAGTTTTCCTTGGGGCCGAATAACTCTTCATCCCAAAATTCGGAGACTTTTCGGGGCGATATTCCCAGCTTGCGACTGATTAACGCACAAAACCGTTTCAAGAATACCGTTAAATCTTCAAAAATTGTCTCATCAGTTTCTAAGAAGTCTAAGGTAGCCGTGCGATAGCCTTGCTCTTTTGCGCGGTGGCAAATCCGGGCTAAAAGGGAAGTTTTTCCCATCTGTCGCGGAGCCTTGATGCGGATAAGTCCGGCGTTTTTTTCCATCTGCTCATAGCAACGTGATTCCCAAGGCTCTCGCTGGACGTAAAACCGAGAAGCTAGTTGTATCGTCCCGCCTGGGAGTTCTAGTTCTGCTACGGGCAACGGCCGATGATCGTGCTTGACTACAATTGGCGTAGGAGTAATTTCTTCGGCAACAGGTTTAGGTGCTGATCCTGTTGATAAGAGTGAGAGGATTTCCGATAAGATAACTGGAGTGTCTGCCTGGGATTTCCATTGCCGTTGCTGAATGGTTTGCAAGAAACTTCGCAGTTCGTAATTGAGCGGGTCATCAAAAGGTAAATTGATCCTTACTGGCAAAATGACGGGCTTGCCCAGTTTAGCCTGCAACTCCCTCGCAGTCCTGACTTCTCCTGCCACCATATCACTGCTTGCTGATTGTTCCGACAGCAGCAACAGGAAATAATCACAGCGTTTCAATTCTTCGTCAATTCGTTCTACCCAATTTTGTCCCCAGCTAATGCTTGCCCCAGCCATAAACGCTTCGTGTCCGGCAGCTACCAGTTGGTCGTAAAATTCTTGTGCTAGTCCCGCATCAGGCTCTTGAGAGCGATAACTGATGAAAACTCGCTGGCTAGTCGTTGGCTTTGTCGAGACAGTGGATGACGCAAGTTGAGGGGGTTGAGTCTTCGCAGACATTGACTCAATCTCAGCAGTTGTCAAGAGAGTGGGAATATCCTGTTCTGGTATTCCTGCCATTCTAATTGCATTACAGCCAAGCTTGTAGGCAAATTCATAGGATTTTTTCGCCCCCAACGCATCATAAAACCCGACGGCAAACTCAATCGCCGCTCGATCTCCAATCGCTTTCTTCATCCCAATGACGCAAGGAATGTGTTGCGCGATCGCTTCTGCTTGTACCTGTGAGTAACACGCATTAAGCACAACACATTCCAATTGCCCTGAAAATAGTTGAAACAGTCCAGCTAATGCTTCTGCATCAACTAGCTTTGCTGCTCCCGTTTCATCTTCAAAAACTAAACCTTCTTCTCCTGCCCCATGTCCTGAAAAATGAATAATCTGCGGTTCGTGTTCTAATATCGCTCTGCGGATATCTCGGTATCGTACTGCTTGGGCTGTGGCTAGAGAATACCGTTCTCGATTCTTTGACCTTTTTAGCCCCTCTTCAATCTCCCGCATCTCTTCACCCAAACGCAGATATCTACTGCCGATGGGATTGGCAGCTAACAGTAGAATTTTCTGAATAGAATCATTATTCATGAATTTGGGCTAGAGTTTTGCAAAAGCACTGTTTTCTATAGAGCTTACATCTTGAGTATGTGGTTTTACGCAAAAGAGCGCAATATTTCTCTTACAAGAGGTAAACAATCAGCAATATTGCGGCTCAGGTGAATTTCTGCGCTTGGGCGATCGCTCTTGGTTTGTAATGAAATAAGATCAGTTGGCTTAACAAAGGTGTAGAGAATAAAAAGTAAATAAAATTAAGTCCTCGTAGCGGAAACGACAATCCGAAAACCGTCGTAGTTGTAACTTTTGTCTGGCTCGTCGGAGTTGTCACGAGATGCACAACGGCAACACCTGGGATTGCAATCCCAGGAACCACCGCGCAGCACCCTAGGACTGTTGTCATTTGCAAGCTCGTGGTTAGTGTCATCTACCCAAGAACTACCATCGACTGGCGCACCCTCGTAGTTATCATGCCAGTTGTCATAGCACCATTCCCAGACATTACCGTGCATATCATACAGACCAAAGGCATTTGCTACTTCAAAACTGCCTACTGGTGTTGTTTGCTTTCTAAATTTTCCTTGGGGTTCTTGTCCATAAGTGTGTTCACCATCGTAGTTTGCTAAATCCGAAGTGATGGTTTCGCCAAAGTGAAATGTACTAGTCGTACCTGCTCTACAAGCATACTCCCATTCAGCTTCAGTGGGTAATCGGTAATGTCTATTAGTGTATTGTGATAGTCGAGCGCAAAACTCTACCGCTTCATACCAAGAAATTTGCTCTACTGGTAAATCATCACCTTGAAAGTGAGATGGATTAGGGTTTAAATCTCGATTTACAGGTTTCAAAGCTGCCACAGCCCTCCATTGTGCTTGAGTGATGGGATACTTACCCATAAAGAAAGAGGAAACTCTAACTTCATGCTGAGGGCTTTCATCGCTGTAACGTGTGGCTTCATCTAGCGGGGAACCCATGATGAAATTGCCACCAGGAATAGCAACCAGTTCTAGGGCAATGTTATCTGGAAGATGTTCGATAAAGTACTCTGCTTGTCTGTGTTCACGTTTGATTTCTTCTCCTTTAGCATTTACCGTTACTACATCAAATTTAAAAACTGATCGGTTACTTTGATGAATAACGGTATGCTCAGAAACTCCGGCTCTGTCTCCTGATAACGAAGCAACAGGTTGAGTAATTGATAAAGTCTCAGAAATAGGCTGTAAGGGTTGTACTTGCCGTTGAGCTATTCTTTTTATTGCTCTAATTGCATCTCTATCAGCACGAGACACTGCCAAGACTCTGATCCATAGTTGTTCTGCTAGTAATAAGTCTCCTTCATTTTCAGCCAAAGATGCCTGGTACTTTAACGGCTCTATATCTCTTACTCTGGCTGCTTGCTCTAATAAGATGTAATACATCTTGTAGGGCGGCTCTGCATTCAATGACGGATTTTGTTCAGGTTTTTTGTAAAGAACATTCAGTTGCGGTACTCGGTAACGCAGATGCTGTTCTAAACGTTCCACTGTCGCACAATTAGCCTCCCCCTGTAATCGCAATCCTTCTAGCAAGCTGTATGTAAATGACCCATGTTGTAATTCATCAATTTCCCAAGATTTTTGGCTGGCAGTGCAAGAGTAAAAGGTAATCACGCCTTTATGTTCCTGTATCCCCACACCTAAGCCAGAACGATCGCCTTCATCTCGACACGCATCAATTAACAAAACTACGTTGTCTGCCCCACATCTGCGTAGCCTTTGCGTTACATAATCAACAGATATTGCTGTTGTGTGATCCGTTGGGTCGCTATCCAAAAACATGAGATAGTCTTGATCTACAAAACGCTTCCCATGTCCTGCAAAAAAGAACCATAAATTATCTTCTGGTTTCAATAACGGTTCTTCAAACTGTGCATTTAAAAATCGCTTAAAACGCCCTTGAGTTGGTTGCGTTGCAATTGGCGGATTTGTTGGGATTGGTGGGGAATCTTCAGTAAATAGAAAAACTTGGTCAAAGCTCGCTTCTTCTTTGAACCAAGCCTTCATCACCTCTGCGTCTCGTTTGGCATACTTGAGTGGCTGGAGGTTATCGTAATTGTTGATTCCAACTACTATTGCCCAATTCTTACCCATCTCTGTATTACTTCCGTTTGAACTTGAAGGTCATTGCACCTTTGCCACCAGCTTTGCCCCCGCCAATTCCAAACAAACTGATCTGTCCTTCACCGTTGATTTCTACTGACAGTTCAATTTCATCTATAACTAACTCACAGCAAGGATCGATCAATGGTAATAATTTACCGTTGAAAAGTAATTTCCAAAAATTTAATGGATTAGATGCAATTACTGGCAAGAGCAATTTTGATATTTCTGAGTGGATGTTGATCCGTATAGTTCAATACCTACAAAAGCGTCATGCCTATCTTGCTATGTTGTGCAAAACATCTGTGTCAAGAAAATTATTAAACTATATCCATTCTCAGAAAATATCTCTAAAATACTTCGCTACATATAAAATAGATGCAAAAAAGTATTTTGGAGCAAACGTTGATGCTTGTTTGTTGCTATGTAAATTTGATTCTATTTCACATAATTATTTCTGTGATGTTTTTAATAACTTAGAAGATAAAAGTTGCTATCGCATAGGCTATAAAGATAAAATTTTAGTTAAAGACGTGTTTATTTTTGATAAACTAAAATACTTATACGCTACAAAATCAGAAGAAAAATGGCGGTCTGGTATTAAGCATGATTGCTCAGATATAATGGAATTATATAAAATTAATGATAATTATATAAATGGATTAGGAGAAATTGTTGATATTGAAGAAACATTTATTTTCCCTTTACTCAAAGGGTCTGATGTGGCTCAAGGTCGAACACAAGCTACTAACAGATATGTTTTAGTTACTCAACGCTTTATAGGTGAGTCAACTGAATCCATTAAAAATGTAGCGCCTAAAACCTGGAAGTATTTAGAGTCTCATTCCAATCACTTAGATTATAGAAAAAGTAAAATATATAATAATAGCCCCCGTTTTTCTATATTTGGTGTAGGAAACTATACCTTTTCACCTTGGAAAATAGCGATTTGTGGATTATATAAAAAACTTAATTTCCAACTCATTGGAATGATTGATGGTAGACCTACTGTTTTTGATGATACTGTTTATTTTCTTGCTTTTGAAAATGAGCAATTAGCTTACCAAGTTTTGATTCTTTTAACTTCTACCTTAGCTTCTGACTTCTACCATTCACTGATTTTTTGGGATGAGAAACGCCCAATTAAATCTAGTATTTTGAATAAATTAAATCTATCTGCTCTAGCGCGAAAATTGAACACTCATACGATTACTACACTAAATTATACGCCTGTAAGCTAGGAGTTCAAATACCACTAGCCATACTATCTCAAGAAGAGTGAATTGGAAAACTTGCACTAAAGATGAAGTAGTTTGCATTAATTGGCAGTTAGCTGATGCGCCATTGTCAGCCCTAGAATATGTGTTAGCTCATGAGCTTGCCCACTTGCTGCACCGCAATCATGGTGATCATTTTTGGGAAACCCTTTCATGTATCATACCGGATTGGAGGACGCGGAAGGCTCAACTGGAATCGTGGGAAGGGCAGGTGTGAGCAATGGGCAAGGCTGACTTTGTACTGCCAATGAAGGGTGCGAAGGCGAAAAAGTTATCACCAGGGCAAATGAGCCTTCCTTGAAACAAGCAAAGGGTGACGGAATCTACAGATGTGCATGAGGTAGTAACAAAATTTATTCAGGCGAATTGTTATCAAGCCCCAGTGCCAGGTATCGGATTCCTGAAATGTTGATTATTGCGTGGGAAATGAGGCATAAATAAATGTTTACAAACTTCTGAAAGCCTTAGATGTTAAAGTTTACAAGTCGCAACGCGAGAGAAGAAGACCTGATAAGCTTCATCACGATTGCCTGCCCAACGTATCTCATCCGTGTTATCCGTGTTCGACCCCGTGTTCGTTACATTAAATATAAAGTACCTGGGTAGACTTCCCCTGTAAGTTGGGTTATTTTTTATACGCTTTATTAAGCTACCATAACTCACAAAACGACCTATTGAGTTTCCTTCTTGCCCTCGGTCGTTATACCATCTTACTGCCTTGGAAAACCGTAAATAATTTTCAAAGTTCTTGTTAGCCAAGTCTTCCGGTTTGATCCCCAGCTTATTCCCCGTGTTAATCCATATCTGTTTCTGCACATTAAAGCCAAAAAGCGTGTTTGAATTGCTAACCCAAAGCTGGTCTATTCTTTGTAGGTCTAGGCATGAGAAACTATTGATGTCTTGGTAATCTAAATATCCTTGTGCTTCTATTTTCGCAATGTTGAGCATGAGTTTGTATGTCTTTTTATCAGCAGCTTCCCAGTTTTGAGCCTTTAGAAAGTAATCGAGTTGAGTATATAAACGTTTTGTTATTGCTAACTCGAATTTTTTATCTTGAGGGTCTAGCTCCCTTAAACTCTGGTAAACTGATTCAACATTCTCTCCTGTGAGTAACTGATTGTCTTGGTTAAAATCAGTGTCATTGGGATGATTTTTTAAGATATTAAATGCTTTGCTGTAAGATTCTATAGCTTCCTGAGTTTTTTCATTCTGGGCTAGTAAATCACCTTGAGTTTTGTAGAATAAAACTTGAACTTGTAAACCTTTTTTAGAGGTTAATTCACTATTATTTGCTTTAGATATATATTGATTGCTTTCTTTTATTTTTGTTTCTGCCTTCTTCCATTCTTTTAATTGTTGATGGACTTGTGATTGAGCAGCAAGTAATAGTGATTGCTTGAGTTCGTGGTTATCAATATTAAATGATAATGCTGCTAATCTTAAAGCTTCATCTGAATCTGATGAACTTTGGTTTCGCAATTGTCCAGCTAAGGCTACTAGTTGGCGAACGTTTTTAATTTCTGCTTTAGTATCTTCATTTTTGGCTCTTGTTTGTTGAAGTTCGTTTTCTGTATGTTTAAGTTCGTTTTCTTTATCTGTAAGTTTTGCTAAAATTTCTTTTTCTCTACTCTCAGCCTCTTTAACATTTTTCTTAGCGTCTTCTACTTCTTGTCTTGCTTGTTGTTCTTGCTTTATTGCTTGTGCAGCATTATTATTTGCTTCTTGTTCTTTTGTTCGTGCTTCTCTAATTTTTATCTGGGCTTGTTTTAAACTTTTATTCGCATTATCAACCTGAGAATTAGCAGTTTCAACTCGTTTATTAGCCTTAGCAACTTGAGAGTTAGCAGTTTCAACTCGTTTATTAGCTGCATTAACCTGAGCATCAGCAGTTTCAACTTGTTTATTAGCTTCATCAACCTGTTTTTTCGCTATTCCACCTACAGTTGCTGCTGCCAGAACTGTAACAACCAAAATAACAATTCCTATACTAATTCGCTGCCGAGATTTCCGATTTGCTTCAATCAATACTAAATTTGCTTCACCTAGTACCAAACTCCTCTTCTCTGCTGCTTCCCTATCTTTCCTCTCTCTTTCTAAAGCTGCTTCTTGTTGCTTGGCAGCAATCTCTTCTTGAATTTCCTTTTCTTTACTAGCGGCTAAAAACTGTTTATCTTGATAACTTAAATTCTTATTTCTTGCCCATTCTTCTGCTTCTCGTAACGCATTGCCTGTCAGCAACCGTGATTCATCAGTTCCTCTAGAAGCGACCCAGAAACGAAAATTTTCTGAATAGGGTCGCAGATTTTTTAATTGGCTTTTAATCCACTTATAATCAAAAACTTCTTGATAAATAGGATTATAAATTTTTAATTTTCTTTGTCTTTTAACAATTAACCCCGATAATTGTAATTGACTGACTTCTAAACTATTGTTACTATCTATTTCTCCTAACTGTCGAATTTGTTGATAGAGTTCTAATAAATAACTAGCTCTCTCTTCATTTAAAAGTATGCGATCTCGTATTGTTCTTAAATGCTCTGGATCGTCTTGAGATTCCCAGTTTTCAATAATTCTTGCCCTTACTACTTCCGCGACTGAACGAGGTTTATCTTTTTCTGACTCCTCTACCATAAACTTACACAACTTTTGAGTAAGAAACGGTTGTCCGCTTGTCCAATATAATATCGACTCCATCAGTTCTTGAGGATTTGATACTTTGCCCTGCAATCCGTTAATTAGCGGTTGGACTTCCGAAATCTGAAATCCATGCAGTTCAATTCCTTCGCCAATATTAAAAGGGGTTTGGGTTTTATCAGTAATCAAATCACTAGGAGTTGCTACACCTAATAATGCAAATGTCAGCCTCTCAAATTTAGGATCATCAACTCGTTGATTTTGAAAAAAACGAATCAGAGCAAAAAAATCATCTAAAGAGAAATCCTGGCTCAGTACTCTATCAATTTCATCTACAAAAATGACTATTGGTTGCTGAATTTTTTCCAGTAATACGTGTTCTATAAACAATCTCAAACACGTAACTGGATCTAGGATTACTTGATTTTTCTGCCACCATGTTCGCCAATCAAAATCAAATCTATCTTCTAGTTGGCAGCTTTCTACTAAAGCGTAAACAATTCCCCCATACCACTGTGATTGTGTTATCTTATGTTTACCAATTCCTGTCAAGTCAATCGCCGCACAGACTGTCCCTTCATTTTGTAACCTTTGCATAGTTTGTACTCGCAAGCTGGACTTGCCCATCTGCCGAGAGTTCAGTACATAGCAAAATTTTCCTGACCTTAGTTTCTGATAAAACTCCTCGTCTGCTTGTCGTTGTACATAACTAGGAGCATCAATTGGGAGACTTGCACCAACTTGATAGAAGTTAGAACTACTGGCCAGCAATTTTCAAAACTCCTTATAGGACGCGGCGGAAATACTCACGGTAAAGTTGGCAACGGGGTATAACATGATTATCCTGTTTTTGCACTAGCCCCAAACTATGCAATTTATAAATTTGGATTGAATCTAATTCTACTCCTATATTTGAGTTAACTACTCGGTCGAAACACGTTTGTAATTCTGGTGCTTTTTGCAAAACTCCTAATAAAGAACGTAAGTGATGACTATAAATCCCTGCTTCTGTTGTTGCCGATTGTAATAAATTCTTCAGAGAAACTTTTCCTCTTGCAATCTCGTACAACGCCAAGCGTAATAGGTAGGGGTGTCCTCCCACCATTCTCCTTAATTGTTCTAAAACAGCATCTCCATCTTGTATTCCATGTTTTGTGACTAATTCTTGGCTTTTCAGTTGATTAAATTCTTCCAATTCTACAGGTCTTCCTGCATTAAAGGGGGATTGATGAATATCCAAACGGATGTAAGGCTCTGTGGAATGCGCTAGTACTAAATGCAGTTGTTTCCAAACATCAGAAATTCTTCCTTTCTCATGCCAAGAACGCAGCATTCCAAAAAAATCCTCTGCCACTTCACTATGAGGAAATAATCGATCTACCTCATCTAAACATAAAACTAAAGGAGAATTAATTTTAACTAAAATATACTTTCTAAAATAATCTGTACAATTATCATTACTACCTAAAATATCCGTATTCCATGCTGATGATACTTTATTTTCAACTTCTAGTTCATCACTAATTCTTCCACATAACCAACGTAATAACTTATCAAGATTTGTTATAATTGCTTTATCTATACCACCTAAATCTAAATAAACTGACTGAATTTGCTGTTTTTCTGCATGAGCTAATAGTCTAATTATTAAAGAGGTTTTCCCCATAAATTTAGGTGCTTTAATCCGAATTAAGGAACCAGGAGTCAGCAATGTTTCATAAATAGATTTAATGTCATCTGGTTCTATATAAAAAGGTGAGTTTAGTGGCACAGAGCCATTAGGGAACTCTAATTGTATAACTGAATTAGTGGTAAATCGGATATTTTCGCTAGTCTCTTGCTCAATATATATATTTGTGTTTGTTTCCAGTATGAAATTCTCAGTATAAGAAAGTTTGTCTTTTAAAACTGGTATTTGTTCCTGGGAAGCGTCTTCCATTTGAATGGCAACTAAAGCTTCGTCAAAAGCTCTTTGGAATACATCTTGAGTTTCGGAATTTTCGTAACCCAAACCATCATAAAATCCTTGAGTAAACGCAATTGCGGCTTTGTCACCAATGGGCTGGTTCATGCCGATTGCATAATTAATATGTTGGTTAATTGCATGAGCGGGTTTAGCTGAGTAGCAGGCATTGAGTAAGACACAGTTAACATAATCGGCGTGTAGCTTAAACAGCGATGCCAACCCTTCTGCCGAAACAGGTTTGTTGTTCCCGCCATCATCTTCTAGCAACAAACTGCCATCTTCTAAGCCATGTCCGCAGAAATGAACAATACAAGGGCGTTCTTCTGCGATCGCTCTGCGAATATCTTGAGGACGTACCGCAGTTCTAATCCGAATCTCAAACAAATCCCGTCTTAGGTGATTTCTAGGAAAGAATTTACCAATAGAGGTAGAATGTAGCCTTGATGCAAAACAAACAGGAGCAAGCATTTGGATAGGTTAGCCACAGCAAGCGCAGCCAAATCATTAACAGCATCGCAAATAGAAGACTTGCGGTTGGCAGCATCGAAAATGAATGGAGTGGAACGTCGGAGTTTTCAGGCACAGATGGCATTGAAGTATTGCCAGGGAAGCGCAAGGCTGGCAGAAACGGTATTTGGTTGGGGTAGAAACAATATAGAGGTAGGATTGGCAGAAAAACGAACAGGAATAACCTGTGTAGGATTACAGTCAACCTTTAGCGGAGCAAAGCTTTGGGAGGAGAAACAACCGGAAGCGGCATTGTCACTGCAACGGCTTGCAGAATCTCATGCTCAACAAGACCCAACATTTAAAACGTCATTAGCCTATACCAGACTAACAGCAGCGTCGGCGTTGAAAGAACTAAAAGAGCTTGGATTTAGCCCAGAGCAATTGCCAGGAGCTAGTACAATGGCACAAGTATTGAACCGAATGGGCTATCGTCTTCGTCTAGTTGTAAAAGCCAAGCCTCAAAAAAAATCCCACAAACAGATGACATCTTTAACAACATCAAAGACTTCTCATATCTTGCAACAAGCGAATCAGTTAAGCGACTAAGCATGGACTGTAAAGCCACCGTAAATATTGGCGATTATTCACGTGGAGGAAAAACCAGAGGAGATAATAAAGCTAGTGACCACGATATGGGATGCAAGGAAAAATACATTCCCTGTGGGATTGTAGACGAAGACAATGGGCAATTACATATTATCTTTGGTAGTTCCTATAAAACTAGCGATTTCATTGTTGATAACCTGATTCATTGGTGGAAAACAATTACGCCAGAAGAAAGACAAGATACCGAACTAATACAAATTAAAATTGATAACGGTTCTGAAAGTAGCGGAATACGAACTCAATTCTTGAAAAGGATGGTTGAATTTGTCGATCACATCCACAGACCGATTCAATTACTTTACTATCCTCCCTACCATAGTAAATATAATCCCATAGAGCGCTGTTGGGGCATTCTTGAACAGCATTGGAATGGAACCAAACTTGTTGATGTTGAAGTTATGCTTTCATGGGCTTCTAGCATGACTTGGAAAGGATTACATCCAATTTTGACTTTAAGCAACATTGTTTACCAAAAAGGGATTTCCCTAACTAAGGAAGACATGAAGCAAGTCGAGTCTAGATTACAGAGAAATCCACTTCTGCCCAAATGGGATATCTTGATTCAACCACTTTAACTGGTATTTTCTTTTTCAAAAATCACCTTATGGCTCGTCGTATGGCTTCTTCAATTTCCCTGATTTCTCGATCCAAACGCAAACCATGAGGGATTGCTGCTAAAATCAGGATTTTTTGCTGCGGGGTATTCTGATTAACTGATGCTACCGTCTGCTGCCCAACACCAATATTGTAATTTTCGTTCTTTGGTCTAGCAGGGTTGCCTACTGGGGTTGTTTGCTGACCCAAGAAAATATTCCAGGTATTACCTAGCAAGTTATTATTGCCCTGATTTTGGATATTACTTTCACCTATAGTCCCCTGCTGTCCACCACCGAATGTTGAATTATTAGCCTGCTGTGTTATCTCTGAGTCAAGTGAAGATGCTGGGTTATCGTCAGGGGACTTTGGCTGATTCATAGTAAATATTTGATAGTAATAAAATATTTTTCATACCAACCCAAACTACGGTTATTTGAAATTGGTCTAGTGCTGCCTAATTAATAATTTATGGATTGTTTTTGCTCCAATCATCTAAAGCAGCAATGACAAAACTGGCTGCGGGATGACTCAGGACTTGTTCTAGTGCCGCCGTACCACCAGCCCTCAACGCGCTGATTGTTTTGTGCATTAAGGTTGAGTTATTTTCAATGCGTTGCGTGGCTTCTGCTGCCAGTGCCATTTTCCCTGCCATTGTGTTAGTAGGATAAGACTGGCTCAATTGCTCTAGTAATTGCTGAATTTCAGATGCGGCTTCTGCAAGGTTCTGTTTTTGTTCTGGTGCATAATTATATTGCTTACCTATCTGTTGGCTACCAGATTGAGCCGTATCAACAACGTTACCTACATCAGCATTAGTGAACTCATATTTAGATTTATAATTTTCATTATTATTCATCGACATCTGATGGTCACTTCCTAGTGCAGCTTGTTGTCCTTGACCAAATTGGCTGTTATTTGCACTTTGATTAATTCCCCCTTGATTTGGATTCATTGTACCT
Organism: Nostoc sp. HK-01; assembly: GCA_003990705.1. Lineage (GTDB taxonomy): Bacteria > Cyanobacteriota > Cyanobacteriia > Cyanobacteriales > Nostocaceae > Nostoc_B. The sequence continues at coordinate 164,804 of AP018319.1, read as the reverse complement.
ACCTCTTGTATTTGTGTACTGGAATAAAAACTAGGACGCTCCAAACCATGCTCCACCTTGAATTAATTTTCTGAGTAGTCCATCTCCAATTAGTGTTGTCGAGAATGCTTCGTTACCAGTTACAGATGAATTCAGAGCGACTGCCAAAACAAAAAGCATCGACATCACCCCAGATACAACTATCGCCCCAATCTTAGCTTCCGGTTCATCTACTGCTGCTGCGGGTGCGCCTACAGCTACCACAGCTAAAACAATAGCGACGGCTGCTACCAATTGTGTGTTTACAGCTATCGGCCCATAAGTAACATTTAGAACTGTACGCACAAAGCAAATAAACAAGAATGAAGTTACAAAAACAGTCAATATGCGTGGTTTTAAAGAGAAGAAAAAATATGTGGCAAAAGTAATAGCAATACCTGCTGTGAATCCTGATAGTCCTGCTACAAACAGCAATAATAATGAGACAACAAATATTCCGTAGCTTTTCAGTCCGGCTTTTGCCCCTGTAAAATTCGCCCCTTTCAAATTAGCTCCACTAAAATCTGCACTCCGAATATCAGCCCCGCTAAAATTTGACCTCTCAAGGTTTTGTCCCTTGAAAGAAAAACCTCTGAGATTCTGATGCGAGAAGTCTTGGAGCATGGCGGGGCTAGTCAAAATAGGGGTTTGGGCTAGATACACCTTGAGTATGCGCTTTTACGGACTTTTGCACAAGATTTTTCAATTGCTAAGAGTCGTTGTTGATTAGAGGTATATTATTAGTGCGATAAGCCTACAGCATGGTTTCAGGCCTGACTTTTCACGGGATGTGGAAAAGGGAAGGTGGTTCGCGTAAGACTTACGCGAACCAATGCTAGAGAATTAACTTGTGATTTTAGATATTGTCGTGGTAGGTGTGTAAATGAGCGCAAATGAAAATATTAGAAAAGAACCTGTATGGGGAGTGTAACTTTGGAGACAAACGTTTAACTCAACGAGCAGCATCAATAGGTGAACTTTTATCGGTAAAATATGGTCAGCCTTTATCAAAAATATTTAAAACTGCCAGTGACCTCAAGCGTGGTTACGAATTTTTCTCGAATCCAAAAACCAGTTTTGAAAAGTTGACTCAACCTTATTTTAAACAAACAGCCCAAGAAATAAACGGCACTCCTGTAGTGTTAGCTGTAGGAGATACAACTTTTTTAGATTACAAAAAAATATTAGATAAAAGAGAAGAATACGGCCCAATAGGTAATGGCGGAAATGGATTAATTCTACACAGTTGTTTAGCTTTAGAGCCTGATTTTGGACAACCTTTAGGGCTATTGTGGGAGAAGCTGTGGCATAGAGAGCATAAAGCACCACAACCGAGTAATGAAACTCAAGAACTTAAAGAAGATCGTCTAAAAAAAGAGCGAAAAGCTAAGAGAAATAAAGAATTTAAAGAAAAAGAATCTTATCGATGGGTTGAAGCTTTCTCAAAGATAGAAAAACAATTTTCTGAGTTAGAAATTCCAGTAGGGGGATTATCATCGAAGATAATTCATGTTTTTGATAGAGAAGGCGATATTGCAGAAGTATTCGCTCAAATCAGTCAAACTAAAAATGCAGGTGTAGTAGTCAGGGCGGCACACAACCGTTGTTTAGAAGGCGAAAATGGTCATCTATGGTCATACGTAAATTCCACTCCCGTCCAGTTTGTTAAAGACGTTGAACTAGTCGAAACCAAAAAACGTCATGCCAGAACTGCCACCTTAGAAGTTAGATATTGTCCAGTATCAATTAGTCCTCCCGCACGGCTAAAAAATCAAGGCAGTTTTCATGTTTATGCAGTCTATGCCAGAGAAATTAATTGTCCAGAAAATGGTGAACCAGTAGAGTGGATGCTACTAACTACTGAGCTAGTTGATTCGGAGCAATCAGCAACTCAAATTCTCCGTTGGTATACGTACCGTTGGCGGGTTGAAGAGTATCATAAGATTCTAAAATCTGGTTGCCAAGCTGAAAGCTATCGATTAGCTGGTGAAAGTATGTCAACAATGTTGGGATTTTTAACTGTGATTGCCGCGCAGTTATTACGAATGACATATTTGTACCGTAACTGTCCGCATCTTGACGCTAGTGTGGTGTTAACAAAAGAACAAATGGATGTATTGATAGCTAGTAGCCCACCTAAACTGAAAAAAGATATCGAATTTACTGTTGACTGGGCAATCCGCGCTATCGCCCGCCTGGGAGGATACCTAGAACATCGGAAAAACAGTGCCATCGGTATACAAGTTTTATGGAGAGGTTGGTTAGAGTTAGAAACCTTGTGCCAAGGTTGGCTACTACACCAAAATCTTAAATAATGCGTTCCAAAAGCTAAACACCTGCCTGATTCCATCAGAAAATAATTCGCGGATATTATACGCGAACCAAATCGGAGTGTGTTATATGCCCCTGTCGCCAAAATCTTCAATTCAAGATGATTTAGCCAAACGTATAGACGCAGTAGCCAAAACCAAACAACGTCTTGAGCAAGAAATTCATTCAATACTCGCTTCGGGTAAGGTCGCTCCCGCTTCCTGTTGGATTGTTCGTTACCAAGCTAAGGGGCGGACTGATAATTATTGGTATTACAAACTACAGGCATCTTCACCAATTTTTCCTACAAAGACTGATGGTAAATTGTCTCGATATCAGCATTTAGGTAAATCTGGTAGTCAAGCTTACATAGATGCTCTTGAACAAATTACCCGCCGTGCCAAAATTCAAGCTTTAGATCGATCAATTGAGTCCCTCAACCTTGGGCTGAAAGATTTAATCGAAGAAACTTCTAAATATCGCCAACCATAAAAGTTAGTTCGCGTAAATTCTCCGCGAACCACTTCTCCTTTTCCACATCCCGTGAAAAGTCAGGGTTTCAGGCAACCCCAATGAAAAGACCTGGATTTATTGAGCGTCATCACTTATGGACAGAAAGCCAAAAAGAAGCATCCGAAAAGATTAAGGCTGTGGTAAAACAACAGAATCTATTGTTGATTCGTACGGCTTGGTCTGACCAGCATGGGATTGTTCGCAGTAAATCCCTCTTAGCCCAAGCGTTTTTAAACGCCCTGGAAAACGGTATGCCTATCAGTACAGGTACATTCCTGTTTGATACTGGTGGTGCAATAGTATTTAACCCTTTTGTGAAGGGCGGGAGCTTAGATATGCCTCTGATGACAGGCGCACCAAATCTTGTGGCAGTTCCTGACCCTCATACCTTCAAAATTTTACCTTGGGCAAAACGTACTGGCTTTATTCTATGTGATGAGTACTTTCAAAATGGTCAGCCAATGCCCTTGTCCAGTCGCGGTATTTTGCGCCAATCATTAGTAGAGTTAAGTCAAAGAGGGTTGAAACATATCGTCGGCTTAGAAGTTGAGTGGTATCTGGCAAAGCTGGAAGATCCAATGTTAGCGTTGGCTAATGTTGGTAGTTCTGGAAAACCTGGTGAGCCGGCAAAAGTTAGTGCTGTAGAACATAGCTTTCAGTACCTTTTAGAATCCCACAATCCAGAAATTCATGATTTGCTGCGCCTTTTGGCAGAAAACTTTGTGGAAATGGAATTGCCTTTAAGGAGTGTAGAAAACGAAGGGGGTGTCGGCCAATTTGAATTTACTTTTGACCCGATTGATGCTTTGGAAGCTGCGGATACAATGATGATATTCAGAATGGCAACCAAGCAAATCTGCCGTCAACAAGGTTACATAGCATCATTTATGTGTCGTCCAGGACTGCAAGGTGGTTCTTCCAATGGCTGGCATTTGCACCAATCCCTTGTAGATTTAACTACGGGTGAGAATGCTTTTATATCTGTAAACTCTCAAACTTTCATCTCAGATTTATGTAACCATTTCATTGGCGGTCTTCTGAAACACGCCAATGCTGCTTGTGTATTTACAAATCCGACAATTAACGGCTACAAAAGATTTAAACCGAATTCTCTAGCCCCTGACCGTGCAGGATGGGGATGGGAAAATCGAGGAGCAATGATTAGATTACAAGGCGGTTTTGATGACCCCACTACCCACATTGAAAACCGAGTTGGAGAACCAGCAGCCAATCCCTATCTCTATATCGCATCACAATTGATTTCTGGGTTAGATGGGGTAGATCGTCAAATAGATCCTGGCTCCCCAACAGAAGAACCTTATACTACAAAAAGTCCGGTGTTACCCAAAAGTTTGCCAGAGGCGATTTCAGATTTGAGCCAAAGCGAACTTTTTTCTCAAAAGATGGGGCAGCAATTCATCAACTTCATCATTAAGATGAAACAAAATGAAATTAATCGCTTTTTAGAGTCCGTTGGCGATCAGCCGCCAGAAGTCTATTTAAAGCAGGTGACTAGCTGGGAGCAAAGAGAATATTTTGAATTATTTTGAGTTCGCTCCCTCAAAATCTGAGCTTGCCACTGTGCGAGATGCTAGAGTCCGCTTTTGCCAGTATGAAGTGATCGCTGTTTTAGTTAACAGCAGAGATTGGGCGTACAGTTAGGCGATCGCATATTTAAAGGAGGCGATACGAACATGGAAAGGTATCAAGTCACCGGAAGCCGTGTTTGTCGCTGCTTGCAAGGAAGGTAGGAAGCCGGAAGCACAACAGGCCAAGTCTGGTGTGGTTGCTTGGTTCGAGTGGGCAAGGCGGCAAAGGATTGTGATTGCGATGTCAGGTGAGGTTGTGTATACGCCGGATGGGGTGGTGGTGGCGTTAGCCGAGATGATGGGGCGGTATCCGGTGGGGGGTTGATATCGCAAAGAAACTGGCGATTTCTGCAAGGTTATAGTTCCGTGCTTGTTGGTGTTGACAACTTGTGTCAAACCTGCTCCAGCACCCACTGCAAAAATTGAGCCACCCAGCCAGTACATCGTATTTCTGCCAAAAATTTGCACTCCTAAATAACCAATAGATAACGTACTGTAACTTATTTTCTCATCGTAGAAACACAAGCAAGCATATTACATTCTTGTCAGTAGTGTGTGACAAACCCAGCAATTATACCTAACTTATAAATTTTTTTTCATAATTACTTTAATTAATTGCCTGGGGTTTTTCTCACAACCGTACTAATAATTTGAGTTTTTAATTAATTGATATAAGCAAGTGTACTTAATAAATATACATCTTTAATAATCTTTATACTTTTTTGCGTATTCTTACTGAAGATATTATCGAGTAAAAACATAATGATCTAAATAGATAAGTAAATAATAATTTATTCACTTATCTTAACTTTTTTTGAAATAACTTTTTATAAATTTTTAACATCATGAATAATTGTCCTTGCTGCTCTTCTCGGCTGTTACGCCAAATTCGCAGTCGTGAGGTCTACTTTTTTTGTCGCAAATGTTGGCAAGAAATGCCAGTTTTACAACAGACATATCATCCAGAGTTGTTCTGTAGGTTAGTTGATAAACCAAGTTTCTTAAAAGCCGATAAAGCTATTACATCAAACGATAAGCAAATGCAACCGACTCGTTTAATTGCTCACAATCAACGAACTCGAATCCAGCATTGGTAAAAACGACCTCAACATTTTCTTGATGATCAATAGTAAAACCGATGGTTTGAGTGGGCGAGGTGGCAGAAGTTTGTGATGGTGATGTCGGGTGAGGTTGTGTATACGCGCTTTGGGGGAGTCGGGGGCAGTTGCCCAGATGATGTGGTGGGTTCTGGTGGGGGAGTGACACCGCAAGTAAGGCGCGATCGCTGCACGGTTAAAGGTGCAACCTTAGCGGATGCAGAAACGCAACATTAAGATGCTACCATTTTAAACTTTATTCACTGTTAGAATGACGACCCGTGCGAATCAACGCGCTTATACTTGTGCCAAAAAACTAATCTTTGTGTTGCTCACAAGTTCCTCACATTATTCCTCTATTTTTAAACTAGACTCAGCCCCATTCACTCTGAGAAAATGGAATATCTTTACTATCTGGAGAATGTCAGCCTGATACTACAGTTGATGGAATACCTACATGGTAGACCTCAACTTAAAGTTAGTTACGTTACGGTGATTAATACTATTGAAGGCTGGGTAATTAGAGTCAGGCTAAGGCATCAATCCTCACCGCAAGAAGATAGTAACTTCAGGTCAATGTTAAGTGAATTAGGAATTTTGTACTCACCACCAAAGCAAATACAATTGGCACTTTGGAGTTTGGCTGGCGGAAAGTCACCTGTGGAAGTCATGGGTCGCTATCAGGTTGCTGTAGTTTCTCATGGTCAGCCAAAAATAGAGGAGATAGAAGCATGGAGGCAACAGTTCATTAAGGGATTAGCTTGCTGTTCACAAACTCTCGCTTGAACCCAGATTATTACTGACACTCAACGTTATTGACGCGGTTCTTGGTAGAAAATTCTTGGTAAGAACAAACTAGCAAAAGTTCTAAATATTACATTGTTCGCTAAAAGCTGCATGAACAGCAAACGCCAAAGAATGAGTACTTTTATCTTGAATTACTTCAAACGTATCATTATGGCTGAAAGCCAGCACTTGTTCTCCTAAATGCTTTTGTAACTGAAATTTGGCATTTTCAGTCGGTAATCCTTCCTGAGCTTTTTTTACATCATCAACACAAAAGCGAATCTTTCCTACAGTTTGTTCCAGGATAGGTGCAAGTACTGACATGAGCTAGTTCTGGCTTGATTTTAGTGTTACTTAGCATTGTCTAAATATAAAAAAGGAATTATGCAATTTTTGAGAAAATGTAATATAAATGTAATCTTAAGCTTTTTCAAGGATTACAAAGCATCTGTGCGATGTATGGATTCAATCAACTCCTCAACTTCTTCTTCGTCCAAACATTGTTTAACTTGGTTGCTGAACCACTGGGATTCTTCGAGTTCTGTTTCCTGGACTCGGTAGACCAATAATGTTCCGGCAACGCGGGCAAGAGTAAGAGGTGATGGAGAAACGTGGCTCAGTAAATCGCACGCATTCTGGTAGATTTCTATGACTGATAATTCGTCCAAAGGAGATCCTAACTGAGCAGAAAGCTGTTTTAGGTTTTCTTGAATAGATGAATGGAAGTCTGGATCTTCGGGATGGGAAAGAGAGTTACTCATAGTTGTCATTCAAATCTCATTGGCAAACATAATGAGTTCTTAAAACTCCTTTAAGATTTACAGTATAGTTTTTTAACCTATAGTCAATAGTATAAAAGTTCTAGTATTCCAAACTACCTTGTTAATTCTACTTTTAACAAAGGTATTGAAACCTCTGAAAGCTCAAATAAAATCTGAACTCAATATGTTTAACCATAAATACGCAATCATTCCTCTATTAAGTGCAATGATAGTCACCAACGGATTTTTCGCCAAAGTATCTGCTCAAGATATTTCTGCTACAGAGACTACGGATTCTGTTGCGGTCACTGTCACAAACCAAGAGTTTCCCCAGTGGGGATATTACACCATACGGAGAGATTTTCGCAGATGTGCTTCTCCAATCTGCGGTGGATATTTCATCAAACAAGTCAATTTAAAGGCTACTCCTTGCGTCGATGGTGTTTTTCGCTCCGAATGCTATGTATCGGCAATTGATTGGAATTCTTTGAAAGTATCACCTTCCCAATTGGCAAAAATTCAAAATGATGATGGTAGTCGTTTGCTCCTCAGAGGTAACATTGTTCCAGTGACATTTCCTGGATTAGGTGAGTTTGGGAATTTGCGAGTAAAAGAAGCATTCATAGCCGCTACAAATAATCCGGCGAAGGGTACTTTTGTGGCACTAAAAGACAATGGTATTCGCTGTATCACAACTCCTTGCTTTTCTACAGATCAGCTGGTTATAAACAAGCCTTATATTTCTCAAGTTTCATCAATTGATTTGAGTCAAACGGGTGCAACACAAAAACAACTTGACGCAGCAGCAAGTGAAATTTTTGGTCAAGGTTTGATTGCTGTAGGTACAACAAAGGTAGTTGAAAACGTAGATCCAACCAAGAGAGATACTCAGTTTGTCGCTACACAGTTTTATCTGAGAGTGGCACCGAACTAAAGGAATTTGGGCGCAGATCGCAATTCCTTATATTAAATATTTGACCATGCCACCTTTTGGGGAAAGAGAAAATGAGTTATCTAGACATCTCAACGAATATCCAAACAATTTCTACGACCCCCTTTGCCGATCAAAAGCCCGGCACTTCTGGGGTACGGAAAGCAGTAAGTATATTTGAGCAGCCCCATTACTTAGAAAACTTCATCCAATCTATTTTTGATACGCTAGGAGACTTACAAGGGCAGACATTGGTTTTAGGTGGTGATGGCAGATACTACAATCGCCAAGCCATTCAAACTATCCTAAAAATGGCGGCAGCTAATGGTGTAGGTAGAGTTAAGGTCGGTCAGGGAGGAATTTTGTCAACTCCTGCTGTATCTGGCATCATTCGCAAGTACAAGACTCTTGGTGGCATTATTCTGTCTGCCAGCCATAATCCCGGTGGCCCAAAAGGTGATTTTGGTGTTAAATACAATATCAGTAACGGTGGGCCTGCACCGGAAAAAGTAACAGAAGATATCTACGCCCGCAGCAAAGTAATTGAGAAATACCAAATTCTAGATGCACCAGATGTAGATTTAGAAACTTTGGGTGAATCTGGACTAGGAGCAATGGTTGTCGAAGTCATTGATTCCGTGCAGGATTATGAAAAGTTAATGGAGTCTTTGTTTGATTTTGAGCGCATACATCAACTCTTAACGTCTGGTAACTTCCGGCTGTGCATAGATTCACTTCATGCGGTGACTGGCCCCTATGCCCATACTTTGTTTGAGTATCGCTTAGGCGCACCGTCAGGAAGTGTGCGTAACAGTAAACCTTTGGAGGATTTTGGCGGCGGACATCCCGATCCAAATTTAGTGTATGCCCACGAATTAGTTGATATCCTTTATGGAGAAAATGCCCCAGACTTTGGTGCAGCTTCCGATGGCGATGGCGATCGCAATATGATTTTAGGGCGGAGGTTTTTCGTTACCCCCAGCGATAGCCTAGCAATTTTAGCTGCCAATGCGAAGCTAGTTCCAGGATATCAGGCGGGTATAACAGGAGTAGCACGGTCTATGCCTACAAGTCAGGCAGTAGATCGAGTAGCAGCAAGGTTGGGAATTGACTGCTACGAAACACCCACTGGTTGGAAGTTCTTTGGCAATTTATTAGATGCAGATAAAGCTACTCTCTGTGGAGAAGAAAGCTTTGGCACTGGCTCCAACCATATTCGAGAAAAGGACGGGCTATGGGCAGTGCTATTCTGGCTGAATATTCTGGCAGTCAGACAACAATCTGTAGAAGAGATTGTCCGCGAACACTGGCAAACCTACGGACGCAACTACTATTCTCGTCATGATTATGAAGAAGTAGATGCCGAGGGAGCCAACACCTTAGTAGAACAACTGCGATCGCAAATCCCAAACCTGAAAGGAAAACGATTTGGTAAGTATGAAGTTGAGTATAGCGATGACTTTAGCTACACCGACCCAGTTGATGGCAGCATTAGTCAAAAACAAGGCATTCGCATCGGCTTTACTGATGGTTCTCGCATTGTCTTCCGGCTATCTGGTACGGGTACTCAGGGTGCAACTTTGCGAGTTTATCTAGAATCTTACGAACCGGATACTGCTAAACAAAACCTTGATCCGCAACAAGCACTAGCAGATTTAATTGCGATCGCCGATGAAATTGCTCAAATTCGCACCTTCACAAGTAGAGAACAGCCAACCGTGATTACTTGAGGGGCAAAAAAATTAAGGATATTAGACGCTGTGAGCTTACCAGCAAGATAATTTACAAAGCAAAACAAGACCTTGGAAAACAATGGGGAAAGGAAGATTAGAAGCATTCAGCGATGGTGTAATCGCCATCATCATCACCATCATGGTGCTGGAATTGAAAGTGCCTCATGGGGGCGATATAACTGCACTCCACCCATTGTTGCCAATATTCTTGAGCTATGTACTAAGTTTCGTCAACGTTGGGATTTACTGGAACAACCACCATCACCTGCTACAGGTGGTCAAGCAAGTTAATGGTCGAACTCTCTGGGCAAATCTGCATTTATTGTTCTGGCTGTCCCTATTTCCCTTTGCTACTGCCTGGATGGGAGAAAACCACTTTAGTGCTTTGCCAGTTGCCTTTTATGGTGTGGTTCTGTTGATGGCGGCGATCGCTTATTTTATTCTGAGTCGTACCTTAATTTCTCATCACGGTCGAGACTCAATGCTGGCTCTGGCTGTTGGTCGAGACTTTAAGGGCAAAATATCTGTATTGATTTATGCTGCTGCAATTCCATTAGCATTCGTAAAAGCATGGTTTGGCTGTACATTGTATGTTCTGGTTGCAATTATGTGGCTTATCCCTGACCGCCGGATTGAAAAGGCTTTGAGATAGCCTTTGACCAGCTTTTGCACAAAAATTATGAGCTAGTGCTGAATATTGGTGTGATTTGAATCATAAAATGAACTTTTAACTCACAATATGCTTCAAAAATGAGTATCCAGTTTATAGTTCACTTTTAGTATTCGAGTTTTTTTAGTAATAATGATTATCGTGCAGGGGATAAAAAGACTGATACGGGCGACTTTTGTATCAATCTTTCGGCTTGATTATCATTATTATTCAGCTACAATTTGAGTTTAGCGATCGCCTAACAACAGAGCGATCGCTTGGACAATGAAATATTGGATTTTTACTCAGATATCTACTAAAACAAAATTTTTGAACCATAACATGGGCATTTGAACCATATTTTGAATTGAAAGTTTAAGTTAGAGCAATTTTAAGAGAGATTTTTTGTGCAAGTTTTATCCAATTGTGTTTTTTAAACTCATTCTTGAATTATGCTTCAGAATTTCAACTCTATCTCATGTATGAATGCAAAGTTTGATGTTTTGATTGGTTAGAAAGCCCAAAATTGCGTTAACTCTTTCTCGGTTTATGGTTCAAAATTTTTCCCAAATTATGATTCAAAGCATAATTGGCTGCACTCAACTTCTGCATTCACTTCCGTCCTGCCAAGACTTGTTCAGCAGTCAAATTCAACTGTGGGAAAGTGGAAGATATGAGGCGTTCTTGTCTACGGAACGCAACAGCATCATAGAATCCTTCTACCAAGGTACATATCGTTACTACCTCTTGAATCGGGTCAACAATCCAGTATTCAGGAATCCCAAGAACAGCATACTCAGAACGTTTGCTGCGATAATCAGTAGTTTGAGTAGAATCACTAACAACTTCCACTACAAGTAGAGGGGGAGTTTCATTGAGTTCGATCACTGCTTCTCGATAAGAAAGGGCTTCCCATTGCTCTGTTGGCAAGACAACTACGTCTGGCACTCGTGAGGTATCCCAGCGTCCAGAGCGCGGCGAGCGTACTCCCACAGAAAACTTTTGTGCTGTCCAGTTGAAGCCTTGTTTGGCACTTTCGTCATCAAAGTTTCGTTCGAGGAACTTAGAGATGCCACCGTGTCTGCCAGTGCCAAGACTCATGGGAATTAATTCTCCATCTACCAATTCGTATTGGGTATCTGTGCTATCGTTATATTTCAGATACTCTGCAAAAGTCAGTTTTTTGGTGGTTGCAGTCATAGCGAGCGCAATTGTTATCGATGACTTAATACAGTTATTCTAGGCGACGATCAAGGGCAAGTAGCGCGATCTCATCCACGCACTTCAATTAGTCGTATATTTCAGCAATTGTTCCCACGCCCAACGCCACGTAGTATTTACCGCAGATTCTATCTGCTTGTGGTAATGTCCTGTTGAAAAAGCCATTCCTTACGTAGCAAGGCATAAATATACTCGTCCTGCCACACGCCTTTGATCAACTGGCTTTGTTTGAGATGTCCTTCACGCCGCATACCGAGACGTTCCATCAGCATATATGATGCTGTATTACGTGTATCGCAAATGGAGGTGATTCGGTGTAGGTTGCGCTGTGTAAAACCATAATTAAGTAATACTTGTGCCGCTTGTGTTGCATAACCGCGCCTTTGATAATTCGGGTGAAGTGACCATCCTATCTCACCTTGACTTTGTGCTTTCGGCAAGAGATTAATGCCAATCTCACCAATGATTTTGGCATCAACTATATGGTGAACGGCAAACACGATATAACCACCTTCATCGCCAATCTCCACTACTGCTTGTCGGGCAAGAAAGTCGATGGCTCTTTCCTGAGTCAGTGGTTCTACAGGCATATAGCGCAGAACTTCCGGGTGAGTTTGATATGCTAAAAAATCAAGCAAATCTGTCTGTGCCATCCGGCGTATAATCAATTGTTTTGTGATTACAGGCTCTATGCTTGGATTCACTTGATGGGCTGCGGCCTACAGTAGCTTTTTAAGCAATCTTATCCTGGAACAGAAAATTCAACATCCGCCGAACGTAAGCTGACCATGATTCAGTAGTGGGTGGAAAAACCGAAGCATAAAGCATGAGACTACTAATTGTGTCAAAAAATAAATCAGAATCAGCATTTATCAAAAGCTCACCTCGCAATTTGGCACGTTCAAGGACAACAGAAAAAGCCTGTCGTCGTGGTTGCAAGTACTTAGTCCAATACATTTGAGCAAACTGAGGATTAGTTAAAGCAGTGCTGACAATCATAGCAACAGTTTGTTGGCCAAAAGGATTAAGTGTAAGTTGTGCCGCACTTTAGTATATGAATAGAAACGAAAATATCAGAGAATTAAACCGAACTGACGTTAAATTTTTATTTATTAAACTTATAAGAGTGTTGCAAGTACTTCATAATAGATGCTGAGATGCCAGCAATTTGTCTGCTGACTATAAGATTTCTCAGCCAAATATTGAGTTTTGTAAATCTAGATTTTACTTATATAAATGTACTTATACAAATTTATTTTAATGACCATAATTATTGTTATGTCTACTGTTTCAATATATTTAATTGATATTGAAACAGTACTTCCTAGCACTCAAACATTAGCACAAATACCAAATGATCCACAAGTAAAAGCATCACACTTAATAGAAGAAGGTAATCAGCAACTAGAACAAGGTAAATTTGAGGAAGCAATTCATTCTTTTCAAGAGGCTCTCAATATCTATCGAGAAATTAAAGACCAAAGTTATGAGGCGATAACCTTACAAAATCTAGCAGATGCTTACTCTATTTCAGGGAAAAATTTAATAGCTATTGACTATTATGAACAAAGTTTAGATTTAGCGAAAAAAGTTGAAAACATTTCGTTAGAAAGAGAAGCCCTATTTCGATTAGCTGAATCTTATGAACTCATAGGAAATACAGATCAAGCTGTGAAGGCTTATGAGAAACTTTTACCGTTTTTAGCAGAGAACTCTGCTCGTTACTATGGTGGAACATTAGGACGGTTAGGGAATTTACTTCTCAATACTGGCAAATTACAAGAATCTCAAACCAAACTCTTAAAAGGTATTAAGGTAATTGAAGATGGGCTAAAAAACATTTTTGCTAATTCAGAGTTATCAGATATATCAAAAGTTTTTGTGCGTGACAGGTATGAAGCACCATTTATCACTTTACAGCGCGTATTCATTGCTCAGAAAAAGCCAGAGGCTGCTTTAGAAACTGCGGAATGGTCAAAAGCCAGAGTATTAGTAGAATTAGTAGCATCTCGTCTGTTCCAAACGAATCATCAATTCGAGCCGCCACAACCGCCTAAAATTAAGCAAATCCAACAAATAGCCAAACAGCAGAATGCCACACTAGTGGAATATTCAATTATTCATCATCCCTTAATGGTGAAAATTCCCGGAAAAAGGGAATGGCAGGAATCAGAATTATATATTTGGGTGGTTAAACCCACAGGCAAAGTTACTTTTCACTCTGTTGACTTAACAAAAAGTCAAAATGAAAATCATCTAATTTTAGACCAACTAGTCAATAAAATACCTGTTTCTAGCACTCATGAATGGAGTAAATATTTAAAGCAATTACATAAAGTTTTGATTCAGCCAATTGCTACCGAATTACCGAAAAACCCCAATGAACATATAGTTTTTATTCCTGATGACACTTTGTTTTTTGTTCCCTTTGCTGCATTACAAGACGAAAATGGCAAATATTTAATTGAACAACATACTATTCTAACTTCTCCTTCTATTCAAGTTTTATCACTGACCCATCAACAAAATGAAAAACTTAAACAAACTGTTCTGAAAGATGTATTAGTAGTCGGCAATCCTCGAATGCCAAAAGTAGCCATTAATCCTGATGAAATCCCTCGTCAGTTAGAGCCTTTGCCATTTGCTGAGGCAGAAGCCAATAACATTGCTAGACTATTTAATACTAAAGCAATTCTGGGGAAAGATGCTACTAAAATCAATGTTTTACAGCGGATGAAAACAGCACAAATTATTCATTTAGCAACTCATGGATGGGCTGAAGATCAAGGAGGATTAGGAAGTTGGATTGCTTTAGCTCCCTCTGCTGGAGATAATGGTTTACTCACAGCCGAGGAAATCCTCTCTTTAAAGTTGAAAGCCAAGTTAGTAGTTTTAAGTGCTTGTGAAACAGCAAGAGGTTCTCTTACAGGAGATGGTGTAGTTGGATTATCGCGTTCTTTGATTGCTGCGGGAACGCCTAGCGTGATCGTTTCATTATGGAATATTCCCGATGAATCAACTGAGTTAATTATGACCGAATTTTATCAACATTTTCAGCAAGCTCCTGATAAAGCACAAGCTCTACGTCAAGCAATGTTAGTTTTAATTAAACAACGTTATCTTCCTTTAAATTGGGCAGCATTTACATTAATTGGCGAACCTTAGAATACCGATTCACTAATAAAACACAAAACTGATAAACCCTGTTTTTAGGACGGCTTTTCTTGATTTCTAATGTACAAATTTCAAAGCAGTTTCTAAACTGTAGTACTAACTTCGCTAACTAATGTTCTTAGCCACTGACAAGCAGGCAAATTCTCTGTACTTTGATGCCAACGCATAAACACTGAAAACCCTTTGAGCAATACTGGAACTGGCAAAAGCTTCAATGATTGACTGTGGGAGAATGTTTTGGCAACTCGTTGAGGTAGAGTAGCGATTAAGTTACTTTGAGCCAGAATAAATGGTGCTGAAAGAAAATGCGGGATAGAAAGAGCAACGTGTCGTTGAAGATTTTTTTGTGCCAACAATGTATCGACACGTCCAATTCGATCTTCTTGAATAGAAACAAGCAAATGAGACTGCTGCAAATAGTCTTCCAATGACAAATCATTGCCGATGTCAGGATGATTGCTACGGCAAACACAACTATAAATCTCATGAAACAAAAACTGTTGTGGATGCCATTGGCTTTTCTCTTGAAAAAGCCCACAAGCTAGGTCAATTTCACCCTTATCTAGTAAGGAAAGCAATTTTTGACGCTCACCTGTTCGGATCTGAATGCTAATTTTAGGTGCAGTACTTTGTAAAGTTTGGATTAATTTTGGCAACAAGATAAATTCTACATAGTCTGACATTCCAATCGCAAATACGCGATCACTGGTTGCTGGCTCAAAGTTTGGTTCATCTAATAAAGCTGATTGAATTTGTTGTAGGGCTGGACGCAACTGAGTAGCCAAAGCATTTGCTTTGGGGGTGGGGCGTAATCCTGTTGCTGTTCGGATAAATAATTCATCCTCCATTAAATTCCGTAACCGAGCTAGAGCATTACTTGTGGCTGGTTGGCTTAAACCTAATCTTCCTGCCGCACGAGTAACGTTTTGCTCAGTCATTAAAGCATCAAAGACTACTAATAAATTTAAATCTAAACCAGCAAGATTGATGTGATGAATATCGCTTATATAAATTATCCATTGGACAAATATATCATGACCGATCCAGGATGAAATTATCACAATGTGCTAATCATGACGACGAATTAAATGAGTAAGCGAATTTTAATGATTGTGGGCAATCCTGCTATATCAACTACTTTGGGCGTACCTGTGGGCTTTTGGGCATCAGAACTGATACATCCTTATGATGTATTTACAAAAGCTGGCTTAGAAGTAGTAATTGCTAGTCCTCAAGGGGGCAAAGTGGAATTTGATAACTTCAGCGATCCCCGCGATGCTTCTGGTTACTCCCAAGATGACACACTTTCGCTGGAGTATATTCACGAGCCAGAGTTTATGAAATTGCTAGAAAATACACCTGCGATCTCCGATATTAATCCTGATGATTTCGATGCGATTTTAGTTTGTGGAGGGCAATCGCCCATGTTTACTTTTCGGCACAATACCGCGGTGGCGGATCTGTTTATGAAGTTTTACGCAGCTGATAAACCCAGTGCGGCTTTATGCCACGGCACTTGTTTACTGCTGGATACTACCTTGGCAGATGGCTCTATTCTAATTGAGGGAAAAACAATTACAGGGTTTGCGAATAGCGAAGAGGATTACGCAGATCATATCGTCGGTCAACAAGTTATGCCATTCCGCATTGAAGACGAAGCCAAACAATTAGGCGCTAACTTTGTCACTAAGGAAGCTTTCACACCTCATGCAATCAAAGATGGAAATCTGATCACTGGACAACAACAAAACTCTGGTACAGAAACCGCCAAACTTGTATTAGACGCATTAGGGATTACAGGGGTGTGATGATGAAGATTGCATTTATCGGCATTGGACAAGTGGGTTGTGCATTAGCTGGACAATTGGTAGCTTTAGACAATGCTGTAACTATTGCCGCACGTAACCCCGATTCAGATAGTGTCAAAACGGCTTTAGCCAAATATCCTCAACTACAAATTGCATCTCCAATAGAAGCGGTTGCCCAGGCAGAGATAGTTTTTTTAGCTACGCCATTTAATGCTAACCAAGCGGCTTTAGCCGACGTTGGTGATTTAGCTGGAAAAATTTTGGTTGATTGTACAAATCCAGTAGGCCCAAATTTGACTCACGCACTCAAAAGTGAAAAATCGGGGAGTGAACTTGTTGAGAGTTTTGCCCCCAAAGCTAAGGTAGTAAAGGCATTTACAATTTATGGGTTTGAAAACTTTGAGAATAATACCTATCCTAGTTATGGCGACCTCAAACCCGCTATGTTAATTGCTGGAGATGACACAACTGCCAAGCAAGTTGTTTCTACGCTTTGTCAACAATTGGGTTGGGAAGCGGTTGACGTGGGTAATTTAGCTATGAGTTTGCATCTAGAACATTTAACTCTTCTGTGGATTAAGATGGCTAGAGTTCAAGGTCGAGGTGCTGATTTTGTCTGGGCAATGCTCAAGAGATAATTGTATTGCTCAAAACTAATCAATTCACCAGCTTCAACTCTTCGCGCTTGCTGTTCGACCCCACCATCCTAATCAACTGCTGATTCAGGTAACTCTGGGCTGAAAGGTACAGGTTATCCCAAATCACAGGATTACGGCAAATTTTACTCCCTACTGTATTACCAGCCAGTTTCTCTGACACCAAGTATTTTTTGTAATAGTTATTCCACAGATGTTGTAGAAAATCTTCCGCGAACTCATCAAAAGGAATGATCCAGTTGTACTGCTCATCCAAAAACACCCGATAGGCAGCGACAATCGGCATGGCAATATCAGCAGGTGCAGCAAACCCAAACGAATATCGGCTGTCGGGCAGCAGCGTATTTTTGCGTGGGTCGATGGAGGCGAGGTCAACTACTCCCTTTCGTCTGGGTTTGGTGATATGTTCTTCGATAATCTGAAACAGTCGTTGCTCAATCCATAAACCCTTGGGCAGTAGTGGCAACAGTTTCGACAGTCTTTGTCTTTCAGCTTCACTCAAGCTCGGTGTATTGCTAACAGGCGGGTGTTTGGTTCTGTTTTTAGAGTCTGGGTTGTATTTGTTTCTGTCCAAGCAGTTCATCAACTTAATGAGATGGTTGACATTACACTGCGGACTTTTGGGCGCACCGCTTTGGTTTTGGTAGTAAGCAATGCGGAATTTGGTTTTTTCCTCTCGCTCCAGTTGAGTTAAAAACTGTTTCAAAAATTTATAATCACCCCTAGCGTTAACTTTAGAACGCGCATCCACTGGGGCAGAAGTATTAGAAGCCAGGGCGATGTCTTTGGCTTCGTCTTCGCTTAACCCAATATGTATTGTGACTTTGACTCTGGCTTTGGAAAGATCGGACTTATTTTCTCTGGCTTGCTGAAAAGCTAAAACTGTATGCCCCCCATTAATGATGCCATCGCTACCGCCCTCACTGGCCTCAAGAATTTCTAGTTCTAGCTGTGTCTTTTTACTGTTGGGCTTGACCTTGTTGACGCACAGTACGATGCCGCTATGCCGCTCGAAGAACTTTTCGGGTTCGTTTGTCAACGAGTCGTAGATTTGCTTGTAGGTTGAGCTTTTGCGATTGGGTTCCCTGATATTTGGCTCTAACGGGAGGTCGGCAGGAAACGAATCTACGTGAACGGTAGCGATAATGCAGTGGGGGTTTGCATTGAAAAACTGGTCTACTTTCAACGCCCAATTTTTTGGCATAGTCTTCAAAGCCCAGGAGTGCAGTGCATATTGATCCAGAGTACAGAATTCTAAACCGAATTGATCGCACCTTGTAAAACTTAAAGCTTTAAAGAATTAGACAATTGGTATTTCAATTAGAAACTCTGTACCTTCACCCAGAAAAGATTTGCAACTTAGTTTCCCTCCATGAGTTTCTTCGACAATAGACTTTGCAATCGCCAATCCCAATCCTGTGCCTTTTCCTACAGCTTTAGTAGTAAATAAATGGTCAAAAATCTTTTGTTGTACTGATTCATGTATCCCCTTACCGTTATCAGTAATTGAAATTTTTACGTATTTATCTACAATAGATGTGATAATTTTTATACGATAAGGATGAGCTTGAATCTCTGCAAAGCACTTACCTATATTTGATTCTTCTAAAGCATCAATAGCATTAGCAAGAATATTCATAAATACCTGATTTAATTGTCCAGGGAAGCATTCTATTTGAGGTAAGTCTCCATACTCTGTCATAACTTCTATTGCCGGACGCTGTTCGTTAGCTTTCAGGCGATGTTTGAGAATTAAAATCGTACTATCAATACCTTCATGAAGATTAAATGGCACTTTATAATCTTTGTCAGCACGCGAGAAAGTGCGGAAACTGGTACTAATATTTTTCAACCTATCACAAGCGATTATCATTGAGTCTATCATTTTAGGTAAGTCTTCTAAAAGATAATCTAAGTCGATTTCTTCAGCATGATCTTGAATTGTGTCATCTAAATTTTCTGTTGCTTCTTGATAGAATTTTAAGTGTTCAGTTAGGTCAGCAAAATTTTGTTTAGTTTCTTGGAGGGTAGCAAAAATAAAGCCTAAAGGATTATTTATTTCATGGGCTACACCAGCAACTAAGCTTCCTAAAGCCGACATTTTCTCACTTTGGACAATTTGTAATTGTGCCTGTTGTAAATCTTGCAATGCTTGTTGAGCTTTTTGATAAAGTACAGCATTTTCTAGTGCTATTGCTGCTTGGGAAGACAGTAAATTAATCACTTGCAGACGTTCATTAGTAAATACCTCACTTGCAAGTTCATTTTCTAAATAGAGAATCCCAATTAAAGACCCTTGATTAATAATTGGTGTGCATAATACACTTTTTGGCTGATGCTGGAGCATATACTGCCCAATTACCCCAGGAATATCTGTTTGGCAATTATCTATAACAATAGTTTCTTGGTTATTCTTGACATAATTAATAATTTTTCTAGGGAGAGCTTGACAAAAATCTAGTGGTTGTGGGTTGAGAATAGTTTGTATTTGACCTTGATAATCAATTGAGGTAATTGCTCTGACTTGCCAAGTATCTGACTGGGGAAGTATTAATGCTGATTTTTTCGCACCAGAGTTTTTTAAGATAATTTGGGTAAGGCAAGTGAGAAGTTCATCTATCTCAATACTGCTATAAATAGTTTGAGCAGCTTGAAGGATGGAAGTAAAATCTAAAACTTGAGAGATACTCGTACTACCTGTAGTCGAAAGATAAGTGAATGAAGAAGTTGTATGAAAAGCTAGGGTTTCTGAAGGTTTGAGAATAATTTGTTGCTTTTGTAAGATTGGTTGTAGGAGTTGAGGATAACGTTTTTCTAAGTCATCAATTTTGGCTTTTGCACCCCATTTGGCATAGCAATAGTATGCTTCTTGCATATAGCCTGCGGCTACCTTCTGTTTGCCCCAATCTAGATAAAATTTAGCAGCAAGTTCGTTGGCGAGAGCTTCTTCATAATCATAATCTTGAGCTTGTGCTTGAGTAATAGCTTGTTCGTAAAAATCAATCGCCGCTGCTTTTTGTCCTTTTAGCCTTGCTTTTTCGGCTTGTATGAGTAGACACTTGTGGAGAATATTTTCTGGACAGGCTTTTGACCAAATCTTTAACCTTTCTTCTAAAATAAGAATCGCTTGCCAATGGATTTGACGCTCTTGTTCTTCGCTCTTCATTTCAGCTAGTGACAGATGCATTAATGCTACGTAAAAAACGCTGGAAGGCACTTTGGCATGGCTGGAAATGGTGTTTTCAATGATGCTCAATTGGGGAATTAAATCTGGATATGCAGCTTTCTGGTCAAATAAATAGGCATGACGAATTTTGACAGAATATAACCAAGCCAAATGATAAGCGGTATGGCGATATTTTTGTAAATATTCAGCTTCACGGAAACTTTCGTCATCAAAGCTGAATGGGGTTTTTGTTAAACCAAGAAGTTGGCGAATTGGTTGAATAACTCCGACTATTAAAGCATCAAGGTTTTCTAAACTTTTGATTTGACGCAGAAAATCTGCATGGGCTTGGGCGATTGCATATAGTTCATTGAGATTTTTACTATATGTGAGGCGATCTGAACCACTTTGCATCATCATAAAGCCAACAGTCAGCCAGTTTCCTGCTTCCATGCCGTACTTGTAGGCGTTATCGTAGTATGTATCTGCTTCTCTAATGGGGCGACTCCAACTATGCACATCAGCAGCAAAGATAAAATTAGTCATCCCACGGACATCTGCATTATCGAACTGTTCGCAAAGTTGCACCGCCATTTCGCCAAATCGATAAGCTATTTCTAAATCTTTGAGGATCGCATTAGCAATCAGGGCATATCCGGCATAGCTAAAGGGAGACATATCGCTGTTACCGTACTGCAAAGATAAAGTGGTCATCTTAGCAAGTACCAGCAGCCCTAACGTAGGTTGGCCATCAAGCCATGCAGCATAAAAGAGAATCTGTAAAATTCGCAACATTTCTGCAATACAGGCATCTGACATTTTGGGAAGATTGAGAATGGATTCAATGCTCTGCTGCTCTAAAAATTTGTTAACTATGACAATTTCTTCGTCCAGACTCTTTTGAATAAGTTCTTGTTTGTTTGGTAGTTCCCAATTCAGTAGTTGTAAACTCACACCTTGCATAGATATCGCTTCCGCATTACGTCCCTGAAGCTGATATTGAGTCATTTGTACACGATAAATTACAGCTTTATCCAAAGGTGTTTGAGCGTAACTTAGGGCTTGCTCATAAAGCAATTCGGCTTGGTCAAAATTACCGCATAGATAAGCTGCTTCTGAACCATTACGGTGCAAGCTGTACATTAATTCATAGTCACTTTCCCAAGCGGTTATAGGCAATAAATCAATCCCATTAGTAAAATAGCTCTGAGATGCTTGATAAGCGGCTGATAATTTTGCTTTTTTTCCTGCCTCCAAGTTTAAGCCAGCTAATTTTATTTTTTGCTCATGGTTAGAGATGGCTGTTTGTCCCAAATTCAGTTGGTTTACTATGTCAAAAATTCGTTCTTGTTGTTCCTGCTGAGATAACCCTTGCCATAATAATTGACCAATCCGAAAATGTGTCTGTTGTTTTTCAGCTTCTGGAATTAGAGAATAGGCTGCTTGTTGTATGCGATCATGTAAAAATTTATAGTTAGCTATGGGGTGATCTCTAAAAGTGAGACTCGTTTCATCAGGGCTAGTTTGATAGAACTTATAAATCTGACTTTGAGGTAAAATCAAATCTGATTGTAAAGCTTTCCATAAACTAGCAGCTACCGCTACCTCTGATTGTTCAGAAATAATCGCTAATGTTTGTAAATCAAACTGATTACCAATACAAGCAGCAAGCTTCAATACCTGTTGAGTAGATTCTGGTAATCTATGTAGTTGAAATACCATAAATTCTACAACATCAGAAATAAGTGTTTGCTGATTGATTTGGGAAATATCACATTGCCAACATCTCTGTTCCCAGTTGAATTCAATCAGTCCATCTTGATGTAATGACTTAAGAAGCTGCGTAGCAAAAAAAGGATTACCTTGAGTTTTGCGATAAATTAATTGTGAAAGAGATAATGAGACACTCTCTTCAGATTTTAAGGTATCAGCTACAAGTTGGTTCCATGTGATTTCACTAAGAGATTGCAAGGTAATATTATTAATAGTTGCACCTGACTTAATAATTGCGTTTGCTGTCAACTTTAAAGGATGAGTAATGGATATTTCATTGTCTCGATAAGCACCAATTAATAAAAAATATTCTAAATCAGGAGCGCACATCAATAATTCTAGGAGTTGTAATGATGCTAAATCAGCCCATTGCAAGTCATCTAAAAATATCACTAAAGGATGCTCTAGAGAGCTAAACACACGGAGAAATTTTTGAAATAATAAATTAAATCGATTTTGTGCTGATGTTCCTGATAATTCTGCTACTGGCGGTTGATTCCCAATAATTTTAGCTAATTCAGGAATAACTTCAATAATGACCTGTCCATCTTCACCTACTGCCTGAAGTATTTTAGTTTTCCATTGTTTTAGTTGAGTGTCATTTTCGGCAAGTAATTGACTTATCAAATCTTGAAAAGATTGCACAAATGCTGCAAAAGGAATATTGCGATTAAATTGATCAAATTTGCCTTTAATAAAATATCCTCTTTGTTTAACAATCGGTTTATGTACTTCATTAATAACCGCTGTTTTCCCAATTCCAGAAATACCCGCAACTAACATTAGTTCGCTTTTACCAGTAGATATTCTCTCAAACGCTTTTAGTATTGCTTCGACTTCTTGTTCGCGCCCATATAATTTATTAGAAATAATAAATCTGTCGCAAATATCTCTCTGAGCGATTTGAAAATATCCAATTTTCCCAGTTTCTTCTAGTTGCTCTAAACATTTTTCTACATCGGACTTTAATCCTAAAATACTTTGATATCTATCTTCGGCATTTTTTGCCATCAATTTCATTACAATATCTGAAATGACTTGGGGAATTTCTTTTGTATTCCTTAACGTTGTAGGCATTTTTGCAATGTGACAATGTACCAACTCCATCAGATCTGTTGATTTAAATGGTAATTCTCCTGTCAACAATTCATAAAAAGTTACACCTAGAGAATAAAAATCTGTACGGTAGTCAATTGTTCTATTCATCCTACCTGTCTGTTCAGGTGATATATAGGCTAATGTTCCTTCTAAAACTTGAGGGTTTTTGAAAAATTGTGTTTCTCTTGGTAGTAAGGACGCAATACTAAAATCAATTAATTTAATTTGTTTTGTTTTGGGATTAATTAAAATGTTGCTAGGTTTAATATCTTTATGAATGATGCAATTAAGGTACAGTGTCTCTAAGGTCTTGCATAAAGCAAGCGCAATTTGTAAAAATTCTTGTAGAGATACTTCACGACCATTGTTTGCGAAATAATCCTGTAGAGAAATTCCTCCAAAGTCTTCCATTACTAACATACAGGCATTTTGGAACAGTTCAAGGCTGTAAGCTTGAATTATTCCTGGATCATTAAGATTTTTGGCAATGGTGTATTGGTGACGAAACGACAAAAGTTCATGAAAGCTGGGATAAGGATTTTTTAGCAGTTTAATTGCTACTGCTAATGAGTCAGTTTCTCGCACTGCTCGATAAACCTGTGTTCTAGAACCATTGTAAACTTCTTCAATTATGTGATATCCAGGAATACTGACAACAGCACTGGCCATACAGCTAAATCCTTACATTTCAGTGAATTTAGTATTCCCAGATATATCAATTTTTATTCCTACAACAGAAAAAAATTTTGAAACTTAAAACTCATCTTACGCTGGTGAAATCAAGGGCGTTTCGATTTCACCTTATCCCCTCAAAAGCTGGACAGGCAAGCACTTGCCTCTGTTCGCTCCAAATCCTCAACTGTTGAGGTGGTGAAAAGCTTCGGCTCAAGATGAATTCAAGCCCAGATAAGCGCGAAATTCTACAGTCCTGACAGTATAAGAATAACCGGCAAGATATAACGCTCTCGCTTCTACAAAAAAACCACCGGATTTTTTACAAGCATCTCTTATCTCTTGGGTAAAGAAGTGGTTTCATTAAATCCACCTTTTCACCCGTTATCAATCGCTGCTTGTTAAGTGCTGTGAGACTGGGGTTCCTGCTTTCTCAAGCAAATAGGCGAAAAAATGTATTTCTTTATAACGTTCTAAAAGGAAGCTTATCATTTAAAGTTTACTGATTTTTGGGAAATATAAACATAAGGAAAAAGACAAGTCTGATTTCTAAATATATTTCAAGTACTTTGTTCTACTTTCCCTATGCATTAATCTCTACTTTAGAGGTACTTGTGGTAGCGACATCAACAGAGCAAAAATCGAAACTGCCTATCCAGTTAATCCTGGCAATATGTCTAATTTGCTTGTTACCAGTGGGATTAAACCTGTTAGGATTCAGTTTTACTTCAGGTGTTAAATCCCCCAATCTAGAAAGTTTTTGTGGAAATCCTAAATTTATTAACTCTTGCCAAGAAGCTATCTACCAAAGCTTAGAAGGAAGTTTTGTTCATACAATTTTAGAATGGAGTGCTGTATGTACTGCCATTTTCATTGCTATTCTGGCTTTTGCTCACTTCTGCATCAAAGGAGATGTTGTCACACCAATAATTGGAGTAACTCTGCTATGTGCTGGGCTAATGGATGCATTTCATACTCTAGCTGCGGATAGACTAATTACATCTGTAGCTGATAACAGTAACCTGATACCTTTTACATGGGCATTATGTCGTATTGCTAATGCCTTAGTAACAATAAGTGGGATGATTATTTTTTTGATAATTAAACCGAGAAAGCTACAAGGTAGCCTCAATTTTGTAGTTGGAATAACTCTAGGCTTTGGATTAGTTGGCTATAGCATAATTACTGTTTGTGCAAATATGCATATCCTACCACAAACCATATTTCCCAATTCACTGGTCACTCGGCCTTGGGATGTCATACCCCTAATTCTATTTTTGGGAGCTGGCATTCTAATTTATCCACGTTTTTGGGGTAAACATAAGAGTCTATTCACTCATGCTTTAATGATTAGTACGATTCCCAATGCTGCTACCCAATTGCACATGGCTTTTGGCTCAAAAATGCTATTCGACAATGACTTTAATATTGCTCACTTTTTAAAAATTATTGCTTACTTAGTACCTCTGACTGGGCTAATTCTGGACTACATTCAGGCTCATCATCAACTTGTAGTATCTCTGAAACAAGCACAGCTTTACACTGAAGCTTGTAATAATGCTCAACTTGCTCAACAAGCACTTTCACAACTACAAAATAGGCAAGCACAACTTATTCAAACAGAAAAAATGTCTTCTTTGAGTCAATTAGTGGCAGGAGTTGCACATGAGATAAATAATCCGATTAACTTCATACATGGAAATATTAAACATCTAGATGAATATATTCAGGGCTTACTGCAATTAGTGATCATGTATCAGCAGCATTACCCTCATCCGCCAGCATCAATTCAAGACTTAATTAACTCTATAGACCTCGATTTTCTTGCCGAAGATATTAACAGCATTATGCAATCAATGCAAAGTGGGGCAAATCGTATCCGGGACATGATTGTATCATTAAGAAATTTCTCGCGTTTGGATGAATCTGCTTTTAAAGAAGCTGACATTCATGCGGGAATAGACAATACTTTAATGATTTTAGCTTACCGCCTTCAAATCTATCCTGAAGGAACTCAAATTCAAATTATTAAAGAGTATGGCGATTTGCCTTTATTATATTGTTATCCTGGGCAACTAAATCAGGTATTTCTGCAAATTTTTTTGAATGCAATTGAGGTTTTATCAGAGTCAGTTAGGATAAATAAGCAACAATACAAAACACCTAGTATTTGGATTCAAACTCAGCTAACATCAAACAATCGAATATCTATTTCAATAACTGATAATGGGATAGGAATACCCAAGGAAATTCGCTCAAAGTTGTTTGAGCCATTTTTTACTACTAAGCCTGTAGGTAAAGGTACAGGACTAGGGCTATTTGTTAGTTATCAAATAGTTGTTGAAAAACATGGTGGCAATATTTGGTATGAGCCAACATTAGATAATAAAACAAAATTTGTGATTGAAATTCCTATACGCTAGAATCTACTAACTAATAGAAAAATCAGTTAGCAAGCATAATTCAAATTTTTGAATTAGCTTAAGTTCTTCTAAATTAATTCCGATTAAATTTCTGACATAAGCTATAGATTCATTTTCATAAAGTTCAAAGTTCATTTGATTAATATATTTAACTTTAACTTTTTTACCATAGTGAAAACCTAAATCAAAAAATAGCAAGTCTAAATCAGAAAATCTATAAGGATAAGGGTAAACAAATTTAGCAAAAAATTTATAAATTAGTAAATGGATTTTTTTAATGTTTAAATCATTACCCATAGTAAATCCAATTACAAAAGCTTCATCTTGAAATGAAAGATTTCGACCCAACAGTATATGAAGATAATCATGATAGCGCAGGCAAATATTGCCTGGTAAGGATAAAGGACTTTCCGGGTTTTCTAATAACCAAATTAAAAAAGGTATTTTTGTATTTTGTGTCCCGAATACTGCTGAATAAACATCTTTTAGTTTAAAATGAGACACATAAGGATGAAAACTATCAGATAAATTAAAAGTCATGTTGTATTTATTATATATATGTTAAAATTCTGAAAACTTGAATATGCTAAAATTAAGCATAATCTATTAATTGCTGTTTATTAATATATTAATTTCTAATTTTTTACTCAAAATGACTTTTATGTTTGATAGGAATTTGAATCAAAAATTCTGTACCTTTACCAGGTGAAGAAAGACATTCGATTTTGCCTTTATGGTTGTCTACTATAATTTGGTAACTAATAGATAATCCTAAACCAGTACCTTTGCCTACTGGCTTAGTGGTAAAGAAAGGATCAAATATTTTATCTTTTATTTCTTCTGGTATTCCTAATCCACTATCCTTAATACTAATAACTATATATGTTTCATTTTGAACTTCAGTCCGAATACTAAGAGAATTAGTATAGTTAGAGTTGTGCGATGTTAAACATTCTCTCTCTCGCTGTCGTAAAGCATCAATAGCATTACTAAAAATATTCATAAATACTTGGTTTAGTTTACCTGCGTAACATTCCACTAAAGGTAAACGTCCATAATCTTTGAAAATTTTAATTTCTTGCTGTCCATTCTTTCCTTTAAGATTATGCTGTAAAATTAATAATGTACTATTAATTCCTTCATGGATGTTAACAGGTTTCATTTCTGCCTCATCAAGACGTGAAAAGTTGCGTAAAGTTAATACAATCTCACGAATACGATCAGCACCAACTTCCATTGAGCCTAAAAGTTTTGGTAAATCCTCTAGTACAAAACTTAGGTCTATTTCACTAATAAATTTAGCTATTTTTGGATGATAAAAACCTTCTTGTTGATATAAATTGATTACAGTTATTAATTGCTGAATATATTCTTTGCAATACATTAAATTCCCATAAATAAAATTAACTGGATTATTAATTTCATGAGCAACACCAGCAACTAGTTGCCCTAAAGAGGACATCTTTTCACTTTGAATAAGTTGAATTTGAGCATTTTGTAGCTCTTGTAGTGTTTGTTGTAATTGAGTATTTTTTTGATTTATTCTTTCTGTTCTTGCAGCAACTTGGATTTCTAAATTAGAATTAGCTTCTTCTAAAGCAGCTTGAGATATTTTTTTAGCTTCTAAATATTTTTGTAATAAAATTAATACTAAAAACCAGGCAGGAATTAGGATACATAGACTTATAACAGATATAGAAAATGCCCAAAAAATTCCTTTTTTATATTCTTTTACTTTTTGCTGTAAAGCTAAAGTGATATTAAGATTTCTTTTGGCAACACCATTAGCATAAATATGCTTTTGAATTTGATACTCTTGGCTTGCTAATAAAATTTGGGCTGCCTCTTTTTGATTTTTTTTAACTAAATTAAAAGATTGATACTCCATTGCAACCAGCTTTTGATTAGCCTGCTCAATTTTTTCTGTATCTTTATTTTGATATACTGTAGGAAGCAATTTAATAGATTCCTTAATTACTGCATCAAGTTGAGGTTCAAATTGTCGATAGCGCTGCTCCCAATTAGGATTTCCTGTCGCAGCATTCATTCGTGCAGACATAGTTAATACTTCATCAAAATAAGTAATTTTATCGCTTAATATCTGTAACTGAAACTCATGTTTAGTAATATTACTAAAATTCCAGTATGCTTGCCAGTTTAGCCAGATTTGAGGAATAAACAACGCTATTGTTAATGCCACTGTTACAGCGACTACTTGGGCTGCTCCCAGCTTTAGTTTTTTAAGTAGATGCTTTATCATATTGCATATTGTAGATAAGGTTAAGCTGAATATTAAACAGTTTTTAACTATCTTTTAGATGTAAATTACTTTTGTTAAAAGTTAAATTAATTTATGACAATATAAAATTATTACTTAAATAGATTTAATTTATTTAAAAATAATCTTAGGCATAAAAGCTTAAGAAGTAATAGCTATAACTTATTAACTCCTGTTTCTACTTTATTGTCCAGATTTAACAAAATAATTCTTTTAAGCTTTATATTTTTATCTTTAAAGATTATCTATAATAAAATTCTAAAGTATATAAAATTTTTGGTTACATAAGATACAGAAGTTCATCTACAAAAATACATAGAGGTGGAAGCAATACGGTTCGGATAAGAATTTTGAACTAATAATAGATTTGGGGAAAAGGTTAAAGGGTAAGGGTTAAAGGTTTTTTCTTTCCCTTTCACCCTTCGCCTTTCCCCTTTAACCGAACCGTATTGGAGGTGGAAAGAGAAATAATTATTAATTCGTTAAACTTTGATTTAATCTTTTAATAAATGAAGAATCCGCTATTCAATGAAAAAGCGAAGATGGAAAACAGATGCTTGATGCAATCTTTTATGGTCATAGTCCAGAATGCTTACGACAAGTTCCAGCAGTCGTAACACTACGGACAGTATGGATACAGTAATACTTTGTATGTCATAACAAGATTCATTGGCGAACAGAGTAAGGAATACTGGCAGCTACATTAATAATTAGTTCACCCTATGATTTAGATGCTCATTATTTAAAGAAGAACACAATATCAACGACAGCAGCACTCATCGTTGATCGTCATGTGAAGAATTAATAAAAAGATAACCACTCTACTAATTAGAGTGGTTGAAAGATTTCTGGTTTATCCCAGAATGCCAATTACCGCCGCCAAAATTGAGGCAGCTTTATCGCTCGTCGGAATAAACACCCGCTTACGCCAATTTATAATTTCGGTGAAACAACCCACAGCCACAAGTTGATCGGCTAAAGATAAAGCATCAACCAGTTCAATCCGAGGTTCGCCAGCAATGAAAGACCGCCGCAGCGTGATTCCTCCGGGTAGTTGTTGTGAATACTTCTCGTCCAACACTAGCTTCACAAGTTCTGCTGGAGAAAGCATTTGATTCTTCAATCCAAGTTGCTCTCGCACGGTTTGAATGTCGTGAGCCGATACCACCCGACCAAGCACTTTCGCGCCATCGCTGGTTTGCAATCGAAATACTCGACTACTGGATTGTGGGAGTATCTTCCAAATGGGTAACAGAATGCCTGTCACCAAATGCAGGTAATCGGTGGTGAAGGAGGGCAGTGCGTCAACTTCTTTTGACCACGCCGCGACGAACGCATCAGCCGAAACCTGCCGCCACGCAGACGAATTCAATTGTTCGACTGTCACGCGGGTTTCTTTTTGCGATCGCACCAACAAAACCCGTGGAATAACACCACCGTCACCGTCGAAGATACTGTGTGTTGGAATTGACACAGCAGCATGACCAGACTTTTCATTGACCATAAGTTGCCCCTGGTACTTGGCAGCAAACTCCAGCATCTCGTCAGCAGTTTTGATGTTGTTCTTCTGAGTACGTTCTATCTTGAGATAGTTTGTTACGCTACTAGTGGCAGGATGAGTGTATACAGTTTCACTGCTTTCAACGGTAAATTTCTCGGCTCGAAGTGTTTCCACACCCATCTCGTAAACACCAGCCGCGATCGCTGCTTCAATCTGTTGACTCAGCAGTAACTCAAATCTCTCGAAAATCACATTCTGCATATCAATCCTCAAAGCCAGCAGCCGATTAAGGAATTGTCGCAGCGGGGGAAGATCGATCTTCATGCCGCCTTCGTGGGAAGTCAGCGATAAACCTGTCATCTGCTCGAACTTTCCTAAAGGCACTTCATAAAATCGACCTTGGAAAATCTGCTTAAACAACCCATACAGGGCATGTTCGGCGTACTGAGATTCAAGGTTATCCTTAGTATCAAAGATGCCGTTACCTAGGGTGTTGATTTTGTTGGAGAAACCCTCAAAATTTATCATGCAATTTCTGTGTCGCCAGTTGAGACAGAAAACAAAATTCTTCTTTTCGAGAGCATGGATTGACCAAAAACTTGAGCCGCCCAGTCTTCAACATCTAAAAAACGGACTGTTTCTAATGCTTCTTTCACAAGAGTAGTTGTTAAATTCATAGTTGATAAACAAATACTCAAAAACATTTGACCTATTTGTTTAAAAGGAGAACGAGAAGAAAATTGCTTGTATTTTCCAAATAGCGATTCCAAGACATCCGTTGTAGCTAATAATGTTTGTCCTGGTTGAATAAAAGAAAGTTCCTGTGTTAAATAGCTCAGAATTTTTTGTGCAAACTCTTCTGAATAATTCACAAGCGTTGTTAAGTGTTGTTGTATTATGCTGAAAGTTTCTTGATTTAGCCCACACAATTTAATTTGAGTTTCTACAAAGCGTGTTATTTGAACCATTTGCTTCCAATTTATTAGTGAGTCTTGGTAAGCAGCCAACCATGTAAATTTCTCTTTCAATTTACTATATAAAATATCTGGTTCTGTATTTGGTACTAAATCTCTTAAAATATCTAATGGTGAATTTAGCAGATATAAAGCCCAATTTACGAGTTTTTCTAAGTTAAAGTAACGGCATTGTGAGCGTTGAGAGGGCGGAGATAAGAAAGATAGTTCAGTTTGTTGCAGTTGTTTTCGACATTGACTACATTGCTGTATAAAAGACTGGTATTTATCCGACCTATGTAATTCATGCTTGAGTAATAAAGCCATTGCATGAGTTACATCATAGGTATAAATTACATCAGGATGATTTTGTTGATATAGTTTAATTCCTTTTTGAATATCACTTCCGTGGTCAGCAATTATTTGTCGAGGACAACCACATTTGAGGCTAACTTCCGTCAATTTCTCTTGGATGAGTTCACCTCTGGTTGAATGCATAATTTCTAATGCCAGAATTTGAACATCCTGATGCTGTAATCCTCTTCTTAGCGGCAAGATTTCTTCTTCTAGCTTTTGTTGTGAAACTCCTAAAATTACCAGTCCTTTTTCAGTTCCTAATTCTACAGTTAAATCAACAATAAAAATCCAGTCATCTCTTATTTCTTTCTTTCTGGTTAGTTCAAAAAAACCAATTCTCCCTAACCATTTCCTAATACTACTAAAGCTGGGAGTCTCCTGTGTAAACAATTCTTTGTACAAATCAAAGGTCTTCTCGACTCCTCTATAACTATTGCCACACTCTATAACCTGTTGCACTGAAATCTGAATAGTTTCGACTGAATAATGATGCCCCTTGGCGACTAATTCTTCTTTTGAGTCAATCTCTTTTTTTTTCCTGGACTGTTTCTATGTTTGCTTTTTGTAGTTTTTCTTCAGCAATTTTGGCTCGATTCTTCCAATAATCTCTTGATGCGGATAAATCTCTCACTTTTATTTCTAATGCTCTCAGTTTTTTTTGCTTTTCCAAGGCTCTCTGTTTCCAATTGTCTCGACCCTTGTGAAATAGCCTTGCCAACCGACTACTTGGGCTTTTAAACTCTTGCATTGACTTTGAGTTCGTTACATAGTTCTTGCATGAGAAGCTACCATCATCAAGCTCTCAAAGTCAACACCCTAGCCGTTACCACCAGTTTGTCTTTGTCCTCTGGTGAGTGCGCCCAAGCTGTCCAGCCGCCGGGCAATAGTCGAGATGAATCTGCGTTCACCCCTGACATTGGTGGTGACAGGTTTAAAGATTGGTGCAGATGCTTGGTTAGTCCTATGAGAACGCCCAAGCCCTTGAATTGCGTTATCTGCTCTCCAACCGGCTTCAAGCAGATAGTGCGATCGCCTTCTACGATTGACAGCATTTAAATCGGCGTGATAGCTTCTGCCAGTACCACCAGCATCACTAAAGATGAGGATTTGCTTATCCCCCTGCATAAATGCAGCAGTTTCAGCAATATTGGCACCACTGCCCCGTGAATCAACAAACAAGCGACCAGATTCATCCTTCAACACCCGTTTGCTACGACCAGTCACTTCAGCAACTTGTTTATGACCGAAGTGCCACAACAATTGTTCTAAAGCTCCGGGAATTGGATCGAGGCTTGCTAACCTATCGATCAGGGCATCACGTAAACCTACAGCTTCTTGTGATATAACCGGAGAACCGTCCGCGTCAAACAGTGGCTCGGAGCGATCCGTTCCATCTTCACTGGAATGGATCTCATGAAGATGAATCGGAAAGGCACTAACTAAATAGTCAAGAACATACTCACGGGGTGTTAAATCAAGGTTGAGATCCTTCCATTCTTCTGCGGGAACCTCATCAAGCCGCCGCTTAAGCAGTTCTTCGTTGGTGGACACGATTTGAATGACAACAGCAAGACCTTGAGCTAAATCATTCTCAATAGCTTTGATCAGGGTAGGGCATTTAATCTCGGTGAGCAAATGGTTAAAGAACCGTTGTTTGTGGCTCTCAAACTGAGACATCGCACTCATTTTGGCAGCACGATTATATGTTTTAGCACCAGTGATGTTACAAGCCTCTAATGCTTTATTGAGATTATTATGAATAACTTGGAAAGCATCGGAATATTTATTGTAAATCCTTTCCTGGACTGGCGTTAATTCAATTTCGAGAGTCTGATACTCAACGCCGTCGAACGAAAGACTTCGTGCCAAATACAAACCGAGTGCCTTCAAATCCCTGGCAACTACTTCCATCGCCGCAATGCCAGCACCCTCAATGGATTCTACGAAATCCTCTCGTGAGGTAAACGGGAAGTCGCCAGTCTGCCAGAGTCCGAGACGGTT
Source organism: Nostoc sp. HK-01 (assembly GCA_003990705.1). Lineage (GTDB taxonomy): Bacteria > Cyanobacteriota > Cyanobacteriia > Cyanobacteriales > Nostocaceae > Nostoc_B. Next base: position 131,336 of record AP018319.1, on the reverse strand, counting down.
TGCATAAGAGAGGTTTGAAACTTTGGTTGCTCCGGTTGCCGACACGTAAACAACCCGTGCCAAGGCAAGTGCATTTTGCAGTCTCAGCCCAACAATGCCCTGCTGGGAAGCTGCGACCATACCAAGTGTACCCTCAACTGCCATCGCGTTACCCATTGAATGGCACTCGTCAAAGGCTATTACCCCCTCAAAATCAGCACCAGCCCACTCAACGATTTGCTTAAGTCTGCTTTTGCCATTCTTTTGTGAGCGTAGAGTTGAGTAAGTGCAGAACAAAATCCCTTGAGTGAAACCGATTGGCTCACCCAGCTTGATGTTTGAGAGGTCGATTATGTCTTTGTCAGTACCACCTAAAGCACACCAGTCTCTACGGGCATCTTCGATTAATGCAGAACTTTTTGATACCCAGATTGCTTTACATCTGCCTTGACACCAGTTGTCGAGGATGATTCCAGCGCACTGTCTACCCTTACCCGTACCCGTCCCATCACCAAGGAACCAGCCACGACGAAATTTAACAGCATTTTCTTCGCTTTGTGCTGCTACAGTCACATTATCCCACGAATCATCGACAATATAAGACCCATATAAGAATTCTGAGTGAGCTTGACCTGCGTAAATAACGCTTTCAAGCTGTGCTTCTGATAACAAGCCTTGTGAGACAATATTTTGTGGCAGATGTGGTTTGTACGTGGGAGCCGGGGGCGAGACAAGTGCCAGTGCTGCGCTCTCACACAGCAATGAGGGATGGGGTAGGGCATCCTTAATTCGGATTCGTTGTGGGTGATAGGTTTCATAGAGGGTATCTTTCAACCCATCGGTGGCAGACCACTCCACTACCTCATATTCCAGAACTACTATATCGGGAATTTCTGCGGAGGGTTCTGTTTGTGCAACTGTATTACGTTTGGGCAATTTAACAACCTTTGCCACAGTAGCAGCAACTTTGACAGGGGCGGGTTGCCATGAAGATCGCCCAGGCAATTGCTGTAGCAGTGCCAATATTTCGGGCAAGTCCAAGGTTTCTCGAATGCAAGGAATGTCGCCGGGGTTAGATGCCGGGACTTTATCAATGACGGTGATTCGGGTTTCGATTGTTGTCCCATGTTTGGTGTAAGCTTTCCCGTTGACCCCAACCGACATTAAAACTCGTGCTTTTTCTTGCCACTTAACAAAAGTTTCGCGCCAAGTGGGATTATGAGGAGAGAACCAATTGGCAGTGATAGCCACCAACCGCCCACCGTCGCACAGCTTTTGTAGTGCTGAGTTGATATGCCGGGGTGTTGCGTCGGGTGAGCGATCGCTGATTTTGGGAGAGGACGAAAATGGCGGATTCATCAGCACAACTGAAGGCTGAGTTTTACCAGCTAAATAATCGTTAATTTGTTCCGCGTTGACGGAGAATAATGGTGTGCCAGGGAATAACCGACGCAGAATTTTGGTTCTGTCGTCAGCCAATTCATTCAGCATCAAACTTGCTCCGTACAGTTTAGCGAACTGAACCAGAATTCCAGTCCCAGCACTTGGCTCAAGCACTAAATCGTTGTTAGTCACTTGCCCCGCTAATGCCACCAAGTACGCCAACGGTAGCGGAGTCGAGAATTGCTGGAGTTGCAACTGCTCCTCACTTCGCCGGGAATGCGTGGGGCAAAGGGATTGAAGCATCTGCAATTGTTCTAAGGGATTTTTTGGTATTCCCTTTTGTCGCAGGTAGAGAATTAGTGCAACTTCCACTGCTTCGTAAGCATCCTTCCACAACCACTTGCCCTCAGCCGCAGTGCCGTTGAAGTAACGATTCATCTGTGATTGAATTGCTCTGGTTGTTATGGGTTGGTTGTTAATTAATAGTTTGGCTAGTTCTTGTCCCGCGCTGACAATAGACTGCCCGTAGTCCAAAACTGTTTGTAGATCGAATAGTGAGCCTTGGATTGCGCTGACCATGACTATTATATAGATATAAATTTCACAAAAATTTGGCGTAGCCGATGCTGTACATGAAGAGTCGGACTTTGCTACAACAGTTAAAGTAGAGTTAGTTGTTTGGAATTGATTTGGGTGGGATGTTCACGTTCGATCCACTCAAAAGCACATTCGAGGTTGTTGAGGAATTCTCGCCACTGTTTCGGTTCGGGGATACCAGCAGATGTTTGTGTTTCTGCATATTCGTTTACCAACAGGGCTAACTCAATCATGTTCGAGTAAGTATCGAATGCTAGTTGGTTGCATTGTGAGCGAATTCGTCTTTTAACTCCTTCCGGTGAAGTTTTCCAAAAAATGCTCCAAAAAAGCTGATGATATTCTCCCGACAGAGCGATCGCCCTTCTCAAATGCTCTCTAGCAACTGCAAATTCTGGATCATCTGGAGCGTACTGGAGAGCTACTACTAAAGCACAGTGCGCTGCTTGCATTATTCTAATTTTTGAAACGACAATTTGAGCGATCACAGTTAGTACAAGCGATCGCTCTGTTTGGGAACCAAGTTGTGGAATTAGGCAGCCTTCTTGCGAGGCTTACGAGACGTTACGGTAGTTTTGCGCTTGCTGGATTTGCTGGTACTGGCAGATTTTGGTTTAGTGGTTTTGGACTTTGGCTTAGTTGTGGTAGGTTGCACTTGGGCTGCTGGCGGTAGCAGTCTTAACGTGGGGAATTGAAGTACAACAGGCTCTTGCTGTATTGGGGTTGGTGGAATGTCTGTGGTGAACCAAGGGTCAGGTAGTTGGTCAAAGTTTGTGGCATCTGGTGTTGTGCTGATTGCTGGTTGGAATGGTGGTGTAGCGATGGTGGTGTGAAACGTAGCAATGGCTTGTGCTTTACCAAATTCTACAAACAAGCCAGTGATGCCTTGAAATAGTACAAGGCTAACGAAGCCCATAACCACAACTTGAATAAGTAATGAAAGAGTAGATTGAATATCCATTGTTGTTCTCCTTAAGTACGAGAGAGTTTTCATTGACCACTCGCGGAGCGTTTGAACTGCACGGGGATGGAAAATTTAGGCAGTAGCAAAAGATTTAGGGACAAATTCTAGGTGTAGAGATCTGAATTTGCACCTGCCTGATACCTCCTGAAATCTTGGCGTAGCGAAAGGGAGAAATTGCTCTACAAATCTGTAGTGAAAACACGGCAAACAGGCAGAGAATTCAGCTTGAAAAGGCTAAGATTCAAGGGAAGCGGTTAACTACGTTCAATCATTTAAACCGCCGAAAGCTAAACAATGGCCAGCAAAGAAATTCAAGTCCAAGAGTACACCGTCAGAGCGCACAAGCGATTGATCCACACGCGCGTATTCAACTTCGTCTGTAAGCAGTGCGATCAATCAACTTCTCGTGAGACGTATGGCCCACGCCCCCTGTACTGCGAAACCTGTCGTCCTCCAGGGCCGCCGAAGAAGTCTTCTATAGCTGCACCAGCTAAGAAAGGTAAGCCCAGAGCTAAGATTTATCGAAGTGATGTTGATTTTCAAAAGTCATCGTGAGGCGATCGCTGACTATAAGCAAAATGCTTCTGGCTAATTACTTACCAGAAGCATTGAATGTAATTTGCTTAGGACGATTTGAACCGTTGACAGTACAATTGTACTACATAAAACAGAGTCCGTCTATACCTGATTGGTTGAACCAGTTATCAATCAAAAAGCAGGTCGTATTATTGTAGAAATTAGATTAAATAGGCCTAAAACACCCAATTTTTGCAAATTGTAACGCGCATTTTATTTTGAGATTTGATACCGATAAAGTGATTTCAGGCTTTTAGAGAAATAGAAAGAATGTCCCTTCAGCCAGATAGCGTAGGCATCTACCTACGAGAGATCGCTAAATATCCCATGCTGACAGAACAATTCGCAATTCGCAGTTCGCAATTCGCAATTGCGGACATAATTAAAAAATTAATTAATTGAGGTTACAAGCCGCTAAATTTATTTATGGCATATAAATTTAAACACTGCGTAGTCCAAGCCACCTGATTTATCAGTGAGGTATTAATTGCGAATTGCGACTTGCGAATTGCGAATTGGAATGACACCAGAGCAAGAGATTACTTTGGCACGGCAGGTACAGCAGATGATAATAGTTCAGCAGCATCAACAAGTTCTCGAAGAGCGAGTACATTGCAAGCTAACTTTACTGCAACTGGCTGCTGACATGGGAAAAAGTGAAGCTGAAGTATCTCAGATTCTGCGGTTAGGAAAGAAAGCCAAAGAAAAAATGATTGCGGCCAATCTGCGGCTGGTGGTGGCGATCGCTAAAAAGCATCGGTGGAGTCATCTAGAATTTCTGGATTTAGTACAAGAAGGTTCTATTGGTTTACAAAAAGCAGTTGAGAAATTTGACCCAAATCGAGGCTATAGGTTTTCGACCTGTGCTTACTGGTGGATTCGGCAGGAAATCATGAAGGCGATCGCTAACAAGTCCACTACCATAAGAACGCCGAGTCACATGAAAGATCGCTTGATTAAACTCAAAAAAGTACAGCGAGACCTGACGAGAATATTGGGGCGATATTCTACGATTGCAGAGATAGCAGCATTTGCTGAACTTCGTCCAGACCAAGTGAGAGAATGTTTGATAGCGTTTCGTCAACCGCTATCTTTAGATCGGCCAATGGGACAGGAGGATGAAGTTGATTTCTTAGAGATTCTGCCTGCCGATATTGCTTCACCAGATGAGTACCTAGACGAAGGATTTCTGCGGCAAGAATTGGCGAATTCTCTGATAACCCTTAAGCCAATGCAAAGGCAAGTACTGATGTTCCGCTTTGGGTTAGGTAGTGTGGACAAGCTGACAACGAAACAAATTGCTCAGAGACTTAACATTAAAGAATCAAAAGTAAAAACAGTTCAAAACCGAGCAATAAAAGTGTTGCATGGCAGTCAGCCGCAAATGCGAGAGTATTTGGCTTGATGAACTTCTCCACTCCCCTTCAAATGTAGAATTTGAGTTATACATTGATACTTAAAGTCCCACTCCTCTTCTTTAGACATAAATTACATAAGAGTTTCAATCTCGTGTAATGTCTGTTTAAGAACTTGATGTAATTTAGAAAGTCTGGTTGGTTCTAATGATTTTAAGTTTATTGATTGTATATCTTTAATAGTTTTATCTATCTGTTTTTCATGTTTGACTTTATTATTAGAAGAATTATATTGCTCTAGTTTTTGCTTAACTAATATTTTAGTTTGGCTCAATGAGAGTTTTTCTTGAACGACTTGCTGAGTAATTTGAGTACGAATGGCTCTAGCCTGAGATTCATCAATTTTTAGCTGTTCAGCAGATAGTTTGTTAAGTTCCCTTATTTTGCTACTTTCTAATCCTTCAGAGCGAATGATAACCTTGAGGTCTTCTGCTACCTTGAGTAAAGGAAAAATATTATTATTAACAGATACTGGATTAAGTTGTAGCCCTAGTAAAACCGAAACTATTTCATATTCTTCCTGTTCCTTAAAATCAGATGTTTCTAGCCACTCTTGCTGAGTTATCAAATCAGCATCTTTGATCAATGCTAAATCTTGTATCTTCTGACTGCGAACTAGGCGATTAATAAAAGCATTTAGGAATTTTGGGATGTCATCTTCCTGTCCGATGAAATTAGGATATTTAAATATAATTAATCTAATTAAGGCAGTGGCTAAATCAAGATCATGAAGCTTTTGCGAGTGAATACTAGTTACTAGTTGCCCTTCAAAGACTGATACTTCATCTGGAATTTCTTCTTTGAGTAGAAAGACAGCTTTTAGTTTTGTCATTTCAGCTAATGGAGCTGCTCTCCACCTGAGTTCTCCATCAAATAATTTGTAACGCCCATCAAGTTGTGGAATAAGCACTATTGGATTTTGCTGTCCTTGCCTACGCAAGCTTTCAGCTCGTTCCTGAATTATTAATTGAGGAAACGTTTGTCTAGGTTGTGTGGGGTCGGGATCTATAAGACTAATTGCAATTTCATGTACCCCACCTTGAGTAGCCAGCTGGTTAGTGAGTTGCTCAATTTGCTGTTCTAATACAGCTTTTTCTTCTGGGCTGAATACATTTGCCCGTAACTGAGTAATTTCTGCCTCAAGTTTCTCTATCTGACTTTTAAGTTGATGAATTTGCTGAGACTGTCCTGCTTGACCAAACAGTTGACTAATCTCCACAGGTTTTTTACTTGGCATTATCAATCCTCTGTCATTAATTTAATTAAGCTACTCACAATTGGCTTGAAATCCTCACTAGCATCATAGCCAGGTCGATATAAATGCAAGGGTAGCCCAGAACCACTAGCTTTGAGATAATAATTCGACTCTCGAATGAAGGGAAAGCAGCGAATTCCCATTTGTTCAATTAAGTAAGGAAGAGTTTTTTCAGGATCAATATCACTTCTGGGTTTGCCTTTTTTGTCTAGCCCTAAAATATCCCTATGCGCTCCTACATCGTATAAATCTACCCTCGTAGGTACAAACCCTAAAATTTCAGGTTGTGGTTTTAATCTTAAATCGTCTACTTTACTATAGAACCAATCTAAAAAACCTGCGAAAGCTCCTGTATCTTTATACTCTGGCTTAATGGGAACAAGTACATGAGTACAAGCTGCTAGAGCTATTAATCCCATAGGCTCTAAAGAGGCAGGTGTATCAAAAATAATTAAGTCGCTATTTAAAGGAAAATCGTCTAATCTATCTTTGAGCGTATAGTGACGGCGACTGTAATTATATATTTCTGCAATACTCTCTTCCAGGAATTTACCGCCTTGAATAGCTGTCACAGTGGAAATATGTTCTTCCCAAAGCGGTATTAGTGGGTAGTCACCTGCGAATGTTTTTTTCAATACAATTGCTAGAGATTGTTCCATCGATGCTGGTGCAAGCCTAGCAAAGATACACAGTGAACCGTTTTGATCAAGCTCTATCAAAGTAACTTTGTAACCTTTGGCACTAACAGCATATGCCAAATGGGTTGCGACAGTGGTTTTCCCCGATCCGCCTGCATTACTAGCAATTGTTAGCCGAATCTGCTTTTTAGCTGGTTTCTTTTTCATGGCAAAGTTTTTTGATATCCATATAATTTTTAACTTTATTGATTAAAAGCAACAAATATACCAAAACGATTTTAGTCGTAACTTTGATAAAAGCTTGCCTATAGGCGAGAGTACAAACTGTCTAAGAAATCTAAAGAAAAAAATTAACCATTCAGGTTATCTATGTGAAACTAACATTAGTTTCAAAAACGATGAAACTAATGTTAGTTTCATTATTAAGTGCATTATTCTTCAATGTGTTAAATACTGGATACCATCTACAAATTCAACCGGCCACATACTCTAGCATTTTTTGTTGCTCACGTCGTAGAACTTTAATAGCCTGCTGCTGAATGTGATTAATCCTAGCTGGACTGATTTGGAGTCTTTGGGCAATTTGTTTAGTAGTCAGCTTGCCTTCGTTGCTGAAACCAAAGCGCAGCAAAATTACCTGCTTTTGTATTGGTGTCAGGAGACTCAACCAATTATTCAAATCTTGAGAGAAGTTTTCTTGAACAACACACTCGAATGGTGAGATACCATCATCAGGTAAAAGTTCTTGTAATTGTGTGTCTTGCTCTTCTCCAACTTGTAAGTTCAGGGAAACAGGTTGACGAAATGCACCCAAGTATTCTCTAACCTGAGTTGGTTGTACATTAATAACTTTTGCTATTTCTGTAATTGTGGCAGAGCGACCAAATCTTTGAGAAAGCTCTTGCTGCACTTTTCTAATTCGCATGAACTTCTCACTCAAATGGCAAGGGAGTCTAACAGTGCGGGATTTTTCGGCGATCGCTCGCATGATAGCTTGGCGAATCCACCAGTAGGCACAAGTGGAGAATTTATAGCCGCGATTAGGATCAAACTTTTCAGCAGCCTGCTGCAAGCCGATTGCGCCTTCTTGAACTAAATCTAATAAGTCCAGATTGCTCCACTGATGTTTTTTAGCGATCGCTACTACCAGGCGGAGGTTGGCGTTAATCATTTTTTGTTTGGCACGTTGACCTTGTTCTAGGATGAAGTTTAACTGTGCTTCAGTTTTTTTGAGTTTTGCAGCTAGTTCAACATTAGTGATTTCTCTATGAAGTTGTTGCTGGAGAGTAGATTTTTGTTGCTGGACAGTTATCAACTCCTGTATCTGTCTAGCATAGAGAATCTCTTGTTCTGGTTTTAGCAGTGGGAAGCGACTAATTTCTTTAAGGTAAATGCCAACTGTATCGGAATCAAGCCTAGACATGGAACTCAACTGGTTTAGTAACAAAGATGTTGACACAGAGTATAAATCAAATACTTAAATATCGAAATTAATTTCTGTTGTCAATGTTGATCAGGTTTTTGTTCAGTCAAGGAGGTTATTGTAGCGGGAATATCAATATCCGTAGATGTTCAGGAATACCGATAGTGAGCAACTGATTGCTTCAAACAGGCACTGGCTATAACAAATCAAAAGATAATTTCACTGAATTGTTACAACCAAAGTTTGTATTTGAATAGAACAAATTAACTTAAGCCAAAAAATAAGTAAATAAGATAAAAAATTAAAAACTACAGATAGGGGCTAAATAGGGGTCATATAACCCCTAAAAATAAATAATTGTAGATAGGGGCTAAATGGGTGTTATATAGGTTACAATTAGCCCTCATTTAGGGTATCCTCAAAAAGCTCTGTTTTTATGCCGCAATTAACCCCAATGACAAACATCCACGCATTGCAAAAAAATTTTCCGGCAGGTTTTGATAATGGCTATGGTAGCCTGAAACTTTTAGTCGATGGCTTTGATGTAGTGAGAGTCCCCAGCTATATTTCTACAGCAGACATGGAAGACGTTCCAGGTAGAGTGGAATTTAATGGAACAGCTTACACAGTTGGAGAATCTGCGTTTCGTGCCGGAGATCATTTTGAACGCAATACAGACAGCAATGAAAACAAAATCAAGAATGCCTTGACAACTTTGCTGGGAGCATTAGCACATTTGCCACACCGCAAAGCTTGGCATTTGAAGTTAGTCGTCAGCTTGCATGATGTCGCTCTAGCGAAAGACTTAACGCAAGTCCTCAATGGAGAATATCAAGCGACACTCGCAGGCAAACCCTCTGAAGTTAAGGTAGAAGTCCTGAAAGTTGTTCCCGAAGGAATGGGCGCATTGTTTGGACAAGCACTACCGAGAAAATTAACAGTTATCGACTTTGGTAATGGCACAACACTGTATTCTCGATACACCCAAGGCAAACGGGAAGTACACACTCCCTACCCAGTCGGTGTAGAAGTTCTCATTGATGAAATTGCTCAAAAAATGAAACATCTCAATGGCGGCAAGCTCGGAGACCCGTCAAAAGTGCGATTTTGTTTAGAAAACGGACATACCAGATATAGCCGTGACATTGATATCAAAGATGTGTACATGGCTTGTTTCAAGGATTGGTATGAGAAGTATTTGAAAAAAGTAGTAGGTATGGCACTGGATGCCAAACACCAAGGCGATGAAATCTGGGCAATTGGTGGTGGCTGTTTGTTGCCAGGGTACAAAAAGCTGTTAGAGAAAAATGGCTTCAAAGTCCTGGACAATCCTGTAGAAGCGAATGCCGTCGGACTGCTAGAAATGGCGAAAGCGATAGTCAACAAGAATTCTTAAAAACCTATTAGGACAAAGCAATGCTCAATAGTCAAGATGATATTTCAGATAAAGTACGCATTAGAAACAGTTATCGTAAACGCATACTAGCAGAGGCTAAACAATTAGACAAAAGCTATTTGGAGACGGTTCATTTCATAATTGACTGCTATTTTGCATTCAAAAAAGGAGTGTTGAATATACAGCAACCAACAGCTTATAAATCCGATTTCAATGGAATAGATTTTAATTCGGGAGCTTCCCAACAGTCTACTACTGTATCGGCATACGCTGAACAAGAGGATACGGAGGGTAAAACATTCAGCCTGGATTTTGATTTGTAGAGATGAGTTAGCCTATTGTAGTGAGAGAGATTGCCTATCAATCAGTTAAATCAAATTTTGATTTTTAGTCTTAACACGTTGATAAAGCTCCTCCATAGTTTCGATAAAGGAACTATCTTTTTGCCAGAAAGCAGGGAAATCTCCTTCCTTCTTAATTAAAATTGCTGGAATGCCACTTTCATTGGACGCTTCAATAGTTGAGGGCAATCGCTTACTACCGAGCCAAAACTCCCGAAGATTCGGTTTTTGATTAACAGGCCGCTTTTCTACTCTTGTATAGAAAGATTCACTCGGTTGTATGTTAACCTCTGTTTGCTGATCAAGGGATGTTGATAGTGCTTTGCCCAAAGGTGAAGTCGCTAATTTCGCTTGAAGTTCTGCTTTAGAGAGTCCGCGCAGTTCAAATAATAAAAATGGATTGGCATCTAGTTGAGAAGCTACCAGATAATAGACACCAGCAATGTGCTTACAGGGATTAGCATAATCAGGACAAGAGCATTTAGTTTTAAAATCTTTGCTACTGTGAGGTAATAAATGTAAGCCTACTTGGGCAAAAATTTCTTCAATATTTTCGGGAACTTCATTGAGTAGCAATCGAGAAACAATGCTGGCTTTAGAAGCAATCTTGGGGATAGCTTCATTCCAACGTGTTTTGGTAATAGGTGTAATTTCAATGACTATGTTGTAGGTTGGTTCTTTATAAACTCCAAAGTAAGGATTAATAGAGCCTTTAACTTGAGCAGTAATTTTATTGAGTTCAATCTCAAAACTCTTGACTTTACCGCCACGAGCATAAGAACGTCCGCGTTGAAGTCGGTTATCGTCGGTAAAACTTTCTAAGGCTTTAATAAAACGCTCGCCCCACCAAGTGCGACTAAATTTAGGCATAAGACTTACTCCAAAATAGTAGTTTTATTCAAGGCGATAAGTTGTTTAAAGGCATCATTATCTAATTCAGTCAGCCAAGATTCATCACTGCCAACAACCATTGAAGAAAGTTTTTTCTTATCTTCAATCATTTGGTCAATGCGTTCTTCTAAAGTGCCAATTGCTACAAATTTATGTACAAAAACATTCTTTTTTTGACCAATCCGAAAAGCGCGGTCAGTGGCTTGGTCTTCAACAGCGGGGTTCCACCAACGGTCGAAATGAAAAACATGATTAGCTTTAGTTAGAGTAATACCAACACCACCGGCTTTTAAAGAAAGCACAAATACAGATGGTTCTGTCTGAGGGTCTTGAAATTCATTAATCATTTGTTCCCGACGCTGGCGAGTAGTACCTCCATGTAAATAGTAAGTATTACAATGCAGATTATGTTTGAGATACTTTTCAATCTGTTCGCAAATTTCGGTAAATTGACTAAATATTAGAAGACTTTCTCCTTCGGACATAGCCTCATCTACCATCTCAACTAGACGAGAGAGTTTGTGAGAGCGCTCTGGCAAAAATTCACTACCGTCTTGAAGAAACTGCCCTGGATGATTGCAAATTTGCTTCAGTTTCATCAATGTTGAGAGAATTAAACCTTTGCGCTGGATGCCTTGGGCTGCTTGTAATTGTTCTTCAACATCTTTAACCACAACTTCATACAATGATGCTTGCTCTTTAGTGAGATTAGTGTAAAGTTTTTGTTCAACTTTATCGGGCAAGTCACTGATAATAGATTGGTCGGTTTTAACACGTCGTAAAATTAAAGGTTCTACTAATTTCTTTAGGGTAGTTGACTTTACTTTATCATTATCTTTTTGAATGGGGATTTCAAAAGACTTGCGAAATTGTGCTTCTTTACCCAAATACCCAGGATTGAGAAAATTAAAAATTGACCACAAATCAAGTAAACGGTTCTCCACTGGTGTACCCGTCAAAGCTAGGCGATGTTTAGCCGAGATTTTCACAATAGCTTTAGTCTGTGCAGCTTTCGGATTTTTAATATTTTGTGCCTCATCCACTACCAAACGTTGCCATTCGACACTGTTGAAGAGTTTTTCATCTTTGCGAGCTAGAGTAAAAGAGCTAATCACTACGTCATGCTGTTGGCAAGCCGCTTGGAAATCGGCAGAGTAAGTTAGGCGATCGCTGCCATGATGTACGAGAGTTTTTAAATGAGGAGCAAATTTCGCAATTTCTTTTTGCCAATTGCCCACAACAGAAGTAGGTGCAATGAGTAGTGTCGGTAACAAGGGCTGTTTTGTCTGTTTTTCTTGTACTAAAAGAGCAATTACCTGTACGGACTTGCCCAGTCCCATATCGTCAGCTAAACAACCATTTAAGCCTAATTTTTCAAGATAATGCAGCCAAGCCACCCCACGCTTTTGATATTCTCGCAGAGTACCTTGGAGCAAAAGCTGTTGTGAAATTGGCTCCAACTGACTTTTATCTTGCAGTTTGGCCATAACTTCTGCTAAAGCTTGGTCATGTTCAATTTCCCAATCATCGCCAGCCTCGGCAGTACGTTGCATAAACTCCAGCAAAGTCATCTGCGGTTGCTCCGAACCGTGGGATTCCCAAAATTGGAGTAGTTGCTGCATTTTATCTCGGTCTAATTCCATCCATTGACCGCGAAAATGCACTAAGGGAGCCTTAGTATTAACTAGTTGTTCCCATTCCTGTGGTGTCACAGTAGCATCGCCAATTGCTAATTCATATTGATACTCCACCAGTGAATTTAGACCAAAATAGCTTCTAGTTTCACCCTTTGTGGGAGTTAATTTTTTGGTTGATGCTTTGAGGCGAATCTTAGCGCGACGGCGACCTGCGGGAGTATACCAAGCTGGAACAATAATTTTAAACCCTGAATCTTCCAATACCCAAGCACTTTCCTTGAGGAAACCAAATGCTTCATCCAAAGTCAGCTGCATTCCGATGGGACGATCTGTTTCTAATCCTTGCCAAAGCTTGGGATACATCCGGGCAGCATAGCCCAGGTTCAGCAGTAAATTAGTTTCAAAATCTTGACCATACTGTTTGTGGATACTTGCTTTGCTTTTTTGATTCATCAGCCAGTATTCTGCCAATGCCATCTTCAAGGAAGGGTCTTGTTTGCTAGATACCAAAAATTGAATCTGCCAATTGTCTACATCTTGGGCAGTTGGGGAATGCAACTGAAAGCATAGATGGAAGGGTAAGTTAGATTGAGTGTGCTGAATTCTGTTTTTCCATGCCAACCACTGTTGGTATTGGAGTAAAAAAGTTTCTGTTTTTAAGGGATTATATCTGTTTTGATTTAGACAATAGTAAATCAGAGAATCTGCTATTCGTTTATCAAAGGCGGCTGTGGAGATTGTATCAGTTACTAAATTCTGGAGAAGAGATTCGGAAAAATGTCGCAGGAGCGTTTCTTTATCGAAAAATTCTATTTGTTGCTCTTGATGGTGACTACCTGCTGTACAAAGGAGTGGCATATACTCAAGATATTTTTGAATGTTTGCCTCATATTGCTCAGAAATAATCTCCCAAGCCGCATATATCTCAAATTGTTTTGAGGATGGCTCTTTACTTTTGTTCTTGCGTTTTTTATCCTTGAGTGCCGCTAGGTGTCGATATTTTAATGCCGGAATATATTGGTCTTTGAAGATTATTTGTCTAAATGCTTGCGTATAATGATACCAGAATAGTAAATCTGAACCAATTTGGAATTCATTTGCATTGTAAAGTGCTAAAAAATGAATATCTTTGAGGAGTTTGGCAATATTGATTAATTTTTTGCCTTTAGCAGAGACGACTGTTTCATAGCAGATGACGTTCCAGGATTGAAAATCTTCATAACTTTCAGGAAATTCAAACTCTAGATACTTAATTAGTTCTGGTGAAGGGATGGGCTGATTATTGATAGTTGGAAGCGCAAAACATTTAGTAGAGATGCGTTCTTTTAATTGTACAGGGGTCTCTTTAAATCCCAGATTTTGCGCTAAGAAACTGACTAATTCTTCTTGTGATAACTGTCTAGGATGAATCTGTTGTCGAGTCCGACTTTGTTTAGCTATAGAAGTTTCTACCCATAGATAAAAAGAACCAGATTGAATAAATTCAGTTGTAGGGTCTGGTATCCAGGTGCCGTGAATAACTTGCATTGCATTAATGCCTCTGGATTATGCAGCGGAATTAGTATTTAAAAATTAATGTATCAAAAATTGTGTAATTTTTTGGCGATTTTGGTTTGATATCTCAAGATGCTGGTTACCTGGGTGTCGTTAAAGATAGTATTTATGTACTGTAAAAACTTATTTTCTGACTTAAAATAATGTGCGGCATTTTTGAATTACGATGTCCACGTCCCTAAATCCAGCTACTCAACAAGTCAATGCCACCCCGCACTACGAAACGATTACAGGGTGGTAGAACGCCTGACCTTTCACTCCGAAGAATCAGGCTATACCGTAGCGCGTTTAACACGTTCACGTTCTACCGACCTCACCACAATCGTCGGCAGTTTTGCAAATATCCAACCAGGGCAAATACTTCAGCTAACTGGTTTCTGGCGAGAACATCCTCAATATGGGCCACAATTCCAAGTAACCAATTACAAAGAAACCAAACCCGCAACACCCACAGGAATTGAGAAATAGTTGGATAGTGGACTAAGTAGAGGAGTTGGCCTGGCCACAGCCAAACTTATAGTTTGCTACCTAGACATTGACTCGCAGTTTCGCCATGTTCCGCCAAAAGTGTCCTAGACTCTCCGTGCCACCGAATAGTGTGGTGAAGATGGTCGAGTCGGCAAGCAAAATATCGCCGCCACGGTTACCGTTCGACGGTACCCAGATGCACGTATTGAATTCCCGATTTCCTTCCGCCGTGAACGGATGCGGTCGGGAAAGATCGATTGGCTGCGTCGCCAGAACATGAATGGACTTCGTGTCCTCTGTCGTCAGCGCGTAGTGGGGCAGATGCAAATGGAAGTTGAACGTGGTCACTCCATTGAGCAAACCCAGTTTGTCGAGATCCTTGTTAACGGTCAGGGGTGCGATCTGGTTGCTTCCTTGTACGACGGCAGGCCGGAGTCCAAACTGATTAAGTACGGGTACTTCGAGTTCTTTCATCAGCGATCGCGTGTACTGACCGAAGCGCTGCTGGCGCGGCACGAGTTCGTCGCCATGATGCTTATACTCCATCTGGCGCTGCTGCATATCGCTTGTGAAACCCACGTCATGGTGCGGCGCAAGGAACAGGCATGTACCTTCTCGGTTCAGCCACTCCTGGATCGCCTCGATTTCTCCTTTTTCGGCCTCTTGCTCGGATAGGAGATGATCCAGACCGAACACCATCAATGTATCCGTGTCTGCCAGAATTCTTTCATCAATCAGGAGTTTGTACCCTGCCTGGTCAATGCGTTGGTAAACGGCGACCGACTGCCCAGTAATCTCGCCCACGATTTGCTGAAAATCGATGGTTGATCGGTGGAATAGCTCCAGAGTACCAGCGATGCCCTGCAAGAAATTCATCTTATCCCACTCAGATCCCTCAAAGTTTGGCCAGCCGACTCGACGGACTTCGGTCATAGTCGAAAAACGGTTATCCAATTCGGTCAGATCTCGGTTGGCTTCCCAAGGATAACTCCACGTCCAGTAAATGCTGAACCGACGTTTATTCTGCGTGTACGGTCGCGGCACATGGTTCTGGTTGTACGTTCGCCCAACTCGATTGATTATGCTCATTGTCACCACCATTCCTTTTGTTTGATCGGATTCTGAAGTTACCTGTCACTATTCAGTGATGCCAGGTATCGAAGCGCCTTCAGTCCGGGTAGAAAGAAGTAAGCCCCGCCCCGAACCGTGGTGAACGCCGGAATGCCCGTGATGGTTTTCCGGATTGGCCGCTTCGGGATCTTGAAGTCAAGAGTGCCGTCCTGCGTGCCGATAATCGGATCGCGCTCGTTGCCGAGTTCGTGGAAGTTCTTGTCATTCACCCACACGTTCTGCGCGAACTCGAACTGACGAATCAGGCTCGCGCAGATTACGAAGGCAGCAATGCCACGCTCTATTCCGTCTTCCGGCGCATCTTCCGGGAGTGGCGGCCCGTAGGTTGCCCCGCGACGGATCATCCTCCGCCGGTTCATGTTCGCCCCTGTGTCACGAGGATTCAGGCGACGGATATGGGAGCCGAGGGGGACGGCATAGCCATGCGGATCCATAGTTGCATAGTTAAAGTCGTTGTTTCTCTGCATATCCACAGCGAGTGCTGGATCATCCTTGTCTGGTGACAGCACTAGCGGTGCGCCACTACGCCAGCGACCCATTAACTTTGCTGCCACAAGTTCTTGCTCTTCTGCCGTCTGACCATGCTGGCGTAAGAAGTCACGAAACTCGATAATATGCTCCTGCAAGCGTCGATAGGCCATGTAGCTACCGTTCCGGGAGAGGATCTCAGGTTGCGGCAGATTGGCAGGGGGGCCATATTCGTCTGGGTAGCCCAGGATGAACTCGCCCGCCTTCAGTGGCGCACCGGAACCGGGCGTTGGCTCTTCGCCCGAACCTTCGATGACTGGCTGGGAGAGCCGATCGCGGTAGCCGAAGTGGTCGTGTGCATAGTTGAAAGGCGGTGTTGCTTCTAGATCCAATGCCGAGATCACTTCCACTCCCTCGGACTGCTCGACAAGTCGCTGGTGTTCCGCCTTGCATCGATCGCGCTCCGTATTATCGCGGGCAAAGAGAATCACAATAGCGTGAAGATCCGGACTGGCAAGACCTCCCACCCAATTTTCAGGATGATTCTTGCCGGTATCGCCGAGGATCTCCGCGCGGGCCACCATGCCCTGCTTGAACTCATCAGGAAACGTATCCAGGGATGCCTCATCCATACCCAGCGCCCGCAGTCCGTTCCAGGTAAAGGCCACGCTCACCCATCGGTTGTCCTGTTCGACCGAAGCACGAACCTGGGCAGACGACTGTACCTTTTCCAGAATGGCAGCTAACCACGCTCGTCCACCAGCAGGGTTCCGGAACGATAGAAATTCATACCGTCCGGTGAGCGCAGGTACACGAGTCAACAAAATGTGCTGAATGTCATCGAACTCAAGCATATCAAGTCCTCCCGGTAGATTACTGCATCTGGTCAAGCATGTCGGAGAACGCCGCCTTAAGTTTGAGAGCTTTTTTGATTTCGTCGGAACTTACGTAGGGATACTCTCCGTATTCGAGGAAGCTTGGACACTGATGCTTGCGGACGAATTGGATGAATGCCGGTGTATTCGTCTTCCAATCCTCGGGAAATTCCTCAAGATTCTCGAAAACAGTATTAAGTCCGTACTGCGAAAAGAGTGCAACGGCATCCTCAGTGTATTTGTCGAAGTCTGTGTCGAAGATGCCCTGGTACATGAAGTATGTGTCCTCAGCGATATCAAACAGCACCCAACGTAGGTAATGCAGTTTGAGCACAGCAAGACCGTCCGGTAAGTCGGCGATGGTCTTCTCGATCGTCTTCCCATATTCGCGGATGATTTCCTCCGTACCGGGCTTGATTTTTGCGATGATCGTGAAGCCGTAGCAGGCGGGAGTCTTAGGAAAAATCGGCCCGTATCTTCCTTGTTCCTGTTCAAAGACTCCCCCTTTGGGGATCGCCATAGCGGCGGGTTTCGTCCAATCGTTGTGCATATTAATCTTCCTTTCTTGGGTGGCGTTATTAAACTGTTGTTGACGTTTAAGTCAAACTTGTAGCTATTGATGAAGAACCCAATAACCAAGTCAGGCATTTTCTCAGTCTTAGAAAAGCAAATTGTCTTTTTAGCTAGTCGCTTAAGCCGAGTTCTTAAATATAGATGTTTATGTTCAATTTTTTAAGTCTTTCTCTTGCCAATCTCATGTTTTTCTGTAGGTAAATGCCGTTTATAAGCTCCCCAAGCATCTGTACAGTATTTCTTAAAACCAAATGGCTCTAATCAATTTTTTAGCTTCATAAATACTTCGTCCTGCACCCTATCCAAATAGACATAGCAAAGAAAGCAAGACGGCCATAGGACAAACCTAATAGTCTGCCAACAGAACGAGCGCGTGGCGGCCAGCAGAGGGGCTTCGGGGCAGAGGGGCAGGGGAGAGAGTACCTTCATCCCCCCTGCTCCCCTGCTCCCTTGCTGAGTCTACACAACAATATTGGGTTGGTGAACTACTAAATCTCTTATTTAACCCCAACTTCTATTATTACAGTATTCCAACAGTTTGATCTCATTACAAACAGATCTATACTTTTCGGTAGATATTAATCACTCTATAGCCTTAATAAGGTAGTACCCCTTAATAAGGTAGTAGTTTCAACACGATAATTCCAATTACTTTAGGAGGATGTAGAGTGATTTATTTCTGTTTATAAATCAGTTATAGGAATCTGACTTGATTATTGAAATTACTTGCGTAGGTAGGGAACAAGGAAAAAAGGAACAGAGGTGTAATGATTTTTTATGGCTACGCTCCCGTAAGGGATACAGAAATCAAATATGATTCCTAGATGAGTACAGTTTGATAGATAAATTTCTATATCTATTGAGTCACTTCTTGAAGTAACTTCAAGAATTATTCAACAGTCATCAGATTCAATACAAAAATATTCATTATTCACATGCCCATACATTATGGGAACTAATAGGGTATGAACATTCATGAGGAATAAATTTAATTGGTAGAATCTGTTAGTTTATTGGTTGATTCTTGTCCTCTTTTAGCGCAATTTCGGAATTTTTTAGTGATTTTTCACCATCCAGGATTGGTCATTTGAAAACTATGCACCATCCCTTACTACTGATACTTGTTAAAGTCACTATTTTTTCTCTAATGTTAGCCATAGGGAGCAACCTCTCCTTTGAAAAGATGCTTTCCTTCTGGCGAAAACCTGCCTTAGTATTCCGTGCGCTTCTAGCCGTTGTTGTGCTAGTGCCTCTGGTGGTTATTCTACTGCTGAAACTGTTAAACTTACCACCGGAAGTAATGATAGGATTGGCCTTGTTGGCAGCTTCTCCAGGTGCGCCTCTGACTACGAAGCGATCGCAAAAGGCTGGAGGCAGCTTCCAATACTCAGCGAGTCTTCAGCTAACTCTGGCAATACTTGCAGTTTTTTTTACTCCTCTTTCTTTGACAATTTTTGCTACCTTATTTGAGAATATCTCACAAAAAGTGACAATTTTACAAGTTGTCCGGCAGGTGATGATAGTGCAGTTATTACCTGTCAGTCTCGGTATTTTAATGCAAAAGTTCGCCCCTAATATTGTCAAAAAGATTGCCCAACCTTTGAGTTTTATTGCTGATAGCCTCTTTTTAGTGATGGTTGTTTTAGTGTGCATCTTAGGGCTGCCAATGTTTTCCAGAGTTGGGCAATTATCACTTGTAGCGATCGCAATTATGGTGATTGCTTCTCTAGGAATTGGACACACCTTAGGCAGGCTTGATGATGATATGCGAGCTACCTTGGCGATTTTCTGTATTGCTCGTAATTTTGGTTTAGCTTTATTTGTCGCTATTTTGAATCATGTACAGCAGCAGGTGATTCCGACGCTAGTAGCTTACGTAATTTTGGGAGCTTTTATCGGTGTTCCCTACTCAATCTGGAATAAGCATAGATTAGCCAAAACTAGCCCAAATGTTGGTATTTAAGAGATCAAAAACCGGGTTTATTAGTAACTGTGTACTAAATTCAGCATTCTGTATTTGTTAAAAACTAGAGGGATTAAATAAGCCTAAAGCTATACATATCAGGTATTTTCAACCTCTATTTCCGAATTGGCTCTTATCTCGGTTCCATGCCTCCAAAGATTGTTATGATGAAATATCCTTAATTCAAACGTGGCGTAGTCGTGACTGAAACCCTCAAGCTCACAATATTTTTTAGCATCCTCATAATCAAAACTACGCTTGCTTATTTTTAGGTTTTTCTCTTGAGAATGAGTCTGAATAACTAAATATTCCCCCTCAGAAAAAGGATTGATTTTTAAGGCAAACTCTTAGTTTAGAAATAATAAATCTGTGGCTGTATCCATAGTGCAAGGCTTATATAATTAAGTATTTCATACTTCTGATATTTTCATCCCAAACAACAAACCCAATACCTAAAATCACACACAAGCCTACTATTAACTCTGAAGGACGGACACCAGTAACCAACAACATAACTAAAAATACAAGCCCAACATAAGCGGTTTTCTTGAGCAGAGAAACTAATCTTATTTGAGTATTGCGAATCATGACCAATTAGCTGCTAAATATATAAATTGTTAATTTTTACTGCTAACCCAAACCAGGAAAAAACTTATTCCACACATTCGATTTTTTGGCACTAGCATCTCCCTCAAAAATACTGCCGAAACCCTGATGATGGGCTTGCGTTTACAGCACGTTTAGATCGTGAATCATTTGGGCTAATTCAGGGTTCGACTCCAACAGTTCATCTTCTAGTTCCAATTCCTGCTGCAACAGTTGAGCATTTCGTCGCAAGAAACGTCGCTGATTGTGACGGCGACGGATTTGTTCTTCTGAAAGGAGCAGTTCATCCTCAAAGTTCAGTCCGTCGTGCATTTGTCCTCCTCAATTAATCCAAAGTATTCGGCTGAGATTTCCATCAGGTACGTCAAAGCCAAGCAATTGCCGTAGTTTGTGTAGATTGTGATTAGAGCTTGAAAAACCTCAATCAAATTCTCTAAGGTGACTTCTTGAAAGCGAGCAGCCAGATTTTATGCCAAATGCTCGCCGTCTGGTTCTACAACTGGGACATCTTCTGACCAGACTATCAGTTTGCGCTTGTTCAATTCTGCTAGAGAATGGGCATTCACAGCATCAAGAATTGAGTCGGGCAAATAAAGAGGGTGGTTGGAAGAGTACCAGTAGTCGTAACTTGCTGGCGACCTACCCTACTTCATGCGCGGTTTTGTAGCTGAGTCAGGGAGTTGACTTTCTGGCTTAGGGATTCAATTACTGTGTTTCGCCAATTAGTGTGAAAGCTGCCCAATTTCTGGGTAGAGAAGACTTTTTCATAGTTGCCAGCATTGCTTGTCGTAAAGCTTGGGCTTTATCTGGAGTTTTTTGCAGGTTTTGATAGAATTGATACATTAAAAAGGCAGTAGGAGCATCGGGGACTGACCATAAAGAAACCACTGTGCTAGGAACACCAGCAGAAATAAGTGATCGCGATAGTCCAATCACGCCATCGCCAGTAATTTTGCCTCGTCCTGTGTTGCAGGCACTCAGCACTACTAATTCTGCATTTAGCTTCAGTTTCAGAATTTCTCTGGCGGTAAGATAACCATCGTCTTTACCAGATGGAGTCAGCACAACTAAACTAGATAGACCATTTTCACTATTAAATCCACCGTGGGTTGCTAAATGGATAAAACGTGCTTGGAGCATTTTTTGTACAATCGCTCCTTCGGTAGCTTGAGCGCCAACAATGGCTTGAGTATTTAACAAAGGTGCGATCGCTTTCGCTTCAATTTCTGCTCCTGGTAGCTGTGGTGTACCTTTAGGCATTTTAGGATTACCCACTACTAACGCTTGTCCGCAGGTTTGTTCGTTTCCTCGACATGGTAGAAGTTGGCGTTGTTTTTGCGTTAGTGCCAAAACTTGAATAGAAGGTGCTGTGCTAATTGTGTGGGATTCTATGAGGAATTTGCCATTTTTTGCTTGCAGTGCCGGAAATGGGACTAAAAATAGAGAATCCTGGGGAATAAAAATAATGCGTTGATTGGAATCTTTTGGCAACAAATCGGCGATGGGTTGAATCAATAGTTGATGTAGTTTTTGCAAGGGTTTTGCAACTTTAACTTTGCCGTCAGGAATATCTACATCAATTTCTTGACGACTGTTGTTCACTAAATCGGCTAAAGAAATTTTGAGTGATTTGAGATCAACTGAACGAAAAGTAACTTTACCGCTAGGTTGAATCACCCAAATAAAGAGCTTCTGTCTATAAATAATTGAGTACTCAACTAGTGTTGCATTCTCAGCTTTAGCGATTTGTTGAATCTGGGAAAGTGAAATATTTATTGCTTCAAGGTTAGTATTTGTCTGATTTGTTGCACCCTCAGATTCCGAAACTCGTTTTTCTAGTAATTCTACAAAAGCCCTAGCACGTCCTCTCTCTGACACTTCTAGGGCTTGATCTGTTTTATTTTCAGCCGCTAAAACTCGTTGCAAGTTGAGATAAACATTTTTTTGTGTATCGATGATTGATACTTTATTCGCATCGTTTAAGCCAGTTCGTAACGATTCCGAAACTTCAATGGCTTTAAATAATGATTTCTCCGCTTCACTTAGTTTACCTGCATGAAAAAGCGTTAAACCTAAATCTTGGAGAGAAACAGCTTCATGCTTAGTAAGGCTGCGTTCATGTGCAATTTTCACCGACTCCTGTAGCAATTTGATCGCTTGCGGATATTGCTGGAGCGCATCATAAGCGTTGCCTAAGTTGCCCAAGGTAGCAGCTTGTCCTTGCCAATTGCCGATTTGTCTTTGAATTACTAAAGCTTGCTGAAGAACTTGAATTGCCTGGGCATTTTGTTTATTTTTAAAATAAGCATTGCCCAAATTATTCAAGGCATTAGATTGGCTCAAGCGATCATCCAGTTGTTGAGAAATTTTGAACGATTTTTGATACAAATTGATGGCTTTGGCATATTGCTTGAGATTGAGATGGGTGTTACCAAGATTGTTTAAAAATATGGCTTCTTTCCGACGATTGCCTAATTTTTGCTGAATTGCTACAGCTTTTGTCAGGTATTCTAATGCTAAATTGTACTGACCTACATTATTAAAAGCACTAGCTAGATTACCGCCACTGGTAGCTTGTCCATCCAAATCACCTAGTTTTCCTCGCAGTTCAAATGCTTGTTTTAAGGTATTAATTGCTGGTTGATATTGTCCAGCAGTGTTGTAAGCATTACCTAAATCATTGAGAGCGATCGCTTCACCTTGACGATCTCCCAGTTGACGATAGATTTCTAAAGACTGTTTGAGAGATTGAAGCGCCTGAGCAGGCTGCTCTAAAGAGCTATAAACATCACCTAAAAGTGCTAATGTCAGGGCTGTAGATTTACGATTTTGCGACTGTTGAAAAATTTTTAGTGCTTCTTGGAAAGATTGTAATGCAGCTTCATGTTGATTATTTTTATGTTGCTGAATGCCTTGTTCTAATAATCTTTTGGCTTCTGTTGAATGATCAGGAGTTGTTTGTGCTGTTGCAGAGTTTATAAAAAACCGAGGATAGCCTGTAGGGAACAGGGGAGCAGAAACAGAAAGTAGCATACTTGCTGTCATAAGACTGACAATACGAAAATTCAGCGATATCAAGCAATATCTCCTGATTAAAGAAGTTCATTTATAGAATTCCCTTACAGAAGCCAAATTGCACATTATTATTTTGAGCCTTTTATCCTGGAGGGGAGCCAATACTTTTCGGATAAGGAATTCATTCGTGAAGGTATCTTGGGAGCAGGGGTGCAGGGGTGCAAGGGAGAACGAAGGTACTCTCTCCCCTGCCCCTCTGCTCCTCCGCCCCCCCTGCTGCCTCAACAAAGAGATATCTTAACCGAAAGGTATTGGGAGGGGAGCAACACTATTTTCTAAAGTCGAGCAAAAAACGACGGATGTCTGCGCCGGGCTGCGCCTACGCTAAAACAGAGACTCTAGTAGCTAAGTAAGTCGCTGTAAATAATTTATGTTTAGTTTTTTAAGAGAATTTACTGAATCTTTTTGAGATTTTAATAATGAGAAACTTAAGTTAGAAATTAATAAATTAAAATTGAATATATTATTTAAAATAAATAAAATCAATAAGCTATGAATAAAAAATGGGCCGTCAAGCGGCTGACAATCAATCTTGTTACCAGTGAAATGGAGAAGCTAGAAGAGTATTGTCAAACAACAGGAAGACCTGCAACATTCAACATTAAACGAATCATGACTGTGTAAATCATAGATTCGCTCATTTCTGGTAAAAGTTCATAATCTTTACTCAGGCGACGATATTGATTCCACCATCCGAATGTACGCTCAACAATCCAGGGTAATGGTAATATCTTAAACTCAGGTGATTGACGATAAATAATATCAACCTTAGCATTACATCATTCGGAACAAGTTAGAAGAGAAAGAATTTTGTCAATAAGTCTTTGAGAATAAATATAGGTGCATAAGAATGATAATTGTAATGAAGGTGGAGAGGGAGAGGGAAGCTCGCCCTCTCCACTACTCCTGTTTTTGATTATCATGATCATACGGGTCTGAAAGAATGATTTACTCTGTTCAAAATCATGGCAAACTCAATTAATACAAGTAATTGAGCGATTGTAAAAAACCATGAGTAGCAGTCGTAAAACCAATCGAGATCATGCTAAAAAGAAGCAACGCCCAATAATGGAAGACGAAGTAATTGCTTCTCAACTTGAGCAGTTAATTACACCAGCAATCACTTCACAAGAAAATTACTACCGTCAACTGGGATTAAGAGACAGGATTCTCAACTTACCATTAATGGTAGCGGCAGTGCTAACTCTACTGTGGCGAGACGTGGCGGGAGCCACAGAATTAACCAGAATGTTAGCACGAGAAGGTTTTCTGTGGTGTAAACCTCTTGAGGTGAGCCAACAAGCAATATCGCAGAGATTTCTGACATTTCCAGCGCAATTGTTTGAAAGAGTTTTTAAAGATTTAGTCCCAAAATTACAAGATTCTTGGCAAAGGAGAAGTAGGCGAAAAGTCCCCCAAAGTGTTCAATTAACTAAGTCAAAATTTGAAAAAATTTGGATAGTAGATTGTTCAATTTTGGAAGCTTTATTTCAGAAGCTTGACAGTTTAAAAGATGCTCCGCCTGGTAAATTAGCTGGAAAAATTTGTACAGTTATAGATTTAGTCAATTTTTTACCTGTAGAAATTTGGTTTAATGAAAATTCCAGAAGTGCAGATACAAATTTTGAATCAGATATTTTAAAGTCAGTAGCTCCCCATACCTTACTTTTATTAGATAGAGGATTTTATCATTTTAAGTTCTGGCTACAACTAATTGCACAAAAAGTGAATTTTATTACTCGGTTAAAAAAGGGAGCAGCAATTCATGTCGAGCAGGTATTTACAGATAGCTTTTCTTTACGTGACCGTTTGATACGTCTTGGCTCTGGCACTAAGAAAACTCCTTTTATTACTTTACGTCTGGTCGAAGTTCGTTCAGCTAAGACCTGGCATTCTTATTTAACAAGTGTGCTTGAACCTACAGTTTTACCACCATACGTTGTGGCTGATTTGTACCGTCGAAGATGGAGAATTGAAGATGCTTTTAATACTGTAAAGCGGCTCTTAGGTTTAAGTTATTTATGGACTGGTTCTGTTAATGGTGTTCAATTGCAGATTTGGGGTACTTGGTTATTTTATGCTGTGTTAGTTGATTTAGGTGATGCTGTCGCCGACGAACTTTCTCTACCTTTTGACTCCATTTCTCTAGAGATGATTTATCGCGGTCTTTATCATTTTTATGTTGCTCATCAAAAAGGTAAGGCAACTGACCCTATCAAATACTTTGCT
The DNA here is from genome assembly GCA_003990705.1 of Nostoc sp. HK-01. Taxonomy (GTDB): domain Bacteria; phylum Cyanobacteriota; class Cyanobacteriia; order Cyanobacteriales; family Nostocaceae; genus Nostoc_B. The sequence continues at coordinate 105,902 of AP018319.1, read as the reverse complement.
GCACCAGAAAATCAAGATTTAGGCATTGTTAAACGACAACGAAAACCAAACATGTTGCTCATCGTTGCTCCTTTCCCTGATCAACAACGAGGCACACCTGAATTTTTCTTTCAGCCACCTTCTCAAATCCCCTTGACAACTGCCTCACAACCTTAACTTGTGACCAATGGCATTACATAGCTTATACTATGCCCAAGTAACTTAAAACTGCTTGGCATTTTTTTAGTTGATAAATAAGTATAGGTTTCTTCTACCTAAAGGTATATTTTAATAGAAATAAATCAAAAAAAATGTAGTATATATCACCCGAAAGGTTAAAGACATTAGGGCGTGTTTTAAAACTCGGTAAAATGGTTGAGAATACTAAAAATTAACGAAGTTAACATTTATCTATGATCCTTCCACCGCAAAGTCGGGGCGACTTGACAGAGCGACAATGGAAGCTCCTGATGCCACTGCTTCCCGCTCAAAAACCAAAAACAGGCCGTCCGAGCAAAGATCACCGCACAATGATTAACGGTATGTTGTGGATTTTACGAACCGGAGCACCGTGGCGCGACCTACCAGAACGTTATGGAGAGTGGGAGACAGTCGCAGGTAGATTTTATCGTTGGCGTAGAAGTGGCATCTGGCAAAAGATTCTACAGTCCTTGCAACAACAAGCTGATGCTTCTGGGCAACTGGATTGGAACGTACATTATGTAGATGGTAGCGTTATCCGTGCCCACCAACATTCGGCCGGAGCAAAAAGGGGGAACTAAACCCTGAAAGTGAGTTGTCCGAAATTGAGCAGGTACAGCAAAGAGAGGCTTTGGGACGTTCTAAAGGTGGTTTTAGCACCAAGATTCATCTGCGCTGTGATGGTAATGGCAAACCCATCACATTCTTGCTGACTGTTGGTGAACGCCATGAAGCAGTCGTGTTTGAGCAATTAATGTCACAAGGAGCGGTAAAACGCCCAAGATTTGGTCGTCCGCGCATTCGTCCTGGTCGAGTAGTTGGCGATAAAGGTTATAGCAGCTTCAATATTCGTCGCTATTTGCAACGGCGTGGAATTCGCTTAACCATTCCACGTAGGTCGAATGAACGCAGACGCGGTAAGTTTGATAAATCTATTTATCGCCAGAGAAATCGGGTCGAACGATGTTTCAACCGTTTGAAGCAATTTCGTCGGATTGCTACACGCTATGAGAAGAAAGCTGATAACTACCTTGCAATGCTGACACTCGCTTCTATTGTTCTGTGGCTATAGTTTTAAAACACGCCCTAGTATAGGTTCGCTCTTGAGATGGGAAATAGTCGTATAACAACACCTCTGTGAGCAAAGAAATTATATCTGTAGCTGGTCGGACTGTCTGAGCAGATTTTCTCAGCTTTTTGGCTTTATCTGATGCCAAATTCCTAGTATTTAGCTTGACTAACTATTGTTGTTCATAGTTTAATTAAGAGAAAAAAGCGTAGGTTTAGATAATTTATTAATTTGACCAATATTTGGCGTAGAAAGAGAATTAAATTACATAATTTCCAATAACGCTAGAGATTACTGAATATTTGATGAGCAATGGCTAAACATAGGTACTTCAAAGTCAGCAAGCTATTCGTTTTAGAAATAGTTGTATAATCTTTCTAGTCCATTGTGTTCATCAAGCTAAAGTTAGAAAGATTATTGAATATCATCTCAGTACCTTGGACAAAATTAACATCAAAGCTTTGATTTCAATAAAAACTTATTTTTTTTGTTTAATTGAAAAATTCATCCTTAAAAGGAGTTTTTTAGCACCCTAATTTTTGAAAAACTTTTTGTTGATTTAGTTTAAATGCGGAAATAATGCCATCACTTTATACTGCGGATTTACCAAGTTTAGAGCAGGTAATTGAATGTTCGCCTTTAACTGTATTGCCAAATACGCCACTTACTGATGTAATTGCCCTCATGAATCCGGTAAGCAGCAATACAGTAGAATCTGCGTCTAATTTTAGTAGTTGTGTTTTAGTAGTTGAAGAAAAAAAATTACTGGGTATATTCACACTCAGGGATATAGTTAGGCTGATTGGGGCAGAGGTTGATTTATCTAGGGTATTAATTTCTGAAGTGATGACGCAGCCAGTCATTAGCCTGACATTGGCTGGCGCTCAAAATGCCTTGACAGCTTTAACTTTGATGCGTCAACATCACATTCGCTATCTACCTGTAGTAGATGAGCAAGGGCAATTGGTAGGCTTAATTACATCTGAGAGAATGTGTCAGGTAATTCAACTAGTTCAACTGTCTCAATTCAACCATCAGTTAGAACAGGAAGTAAAACAACGCCGCCAAGCTCAACAAGAATTAGAATTGCGGGTGGCGGAACGAACAGCCCAGTTGGCACAAACAAATGCGCGTTTGCAACAGGAAATTGAAGAGCGCAAACAAGTAGAAGCCCAGCTACAGCAGCGTGAATATGAGTGGCAAGCCCTTTTTGATCACGCTCTTGATGCGATCGCCATTGCAGATGATGAAGGACGGTATGTAGATGTTAATCCGGCTGCCTGTAACCTGTTTGGTTTATCGAAAGAAGAAATTTTAGGTTCTACAATTGGATATTTTGCCGAGCCTGGATTTAATTTCACCCAAGCTTGGCAACAGTTGTGTGAACAAGGGCAAATGTCTGGGGAGTTTAGATTACATCGTCCCGATGGCACAGTGCGAGCAACGGAATTTGCCGCAGTTGCCAACTATATACCGCATCGCTATCTTTCAATATTGCGAGATGTGAGCGATCGCCAAGCCGCGCTGCATGAGCGCAAACAGGCCGAAGAAGGTCTGCGAGAAAGCGAGCAACGACTACAGGCGATTATAGATAATTCCCCAACTACTATCTATGTCAAGGATCTTCAGGGACGGCATCTTCTAGTTAATTGTGAATTTGAAAGAGTTACTAACCTGACACGAAAACAAATCAAAAATAAAACTGACTATGAAATATTCTCTGCTGACATTGCTCAAGCTTTCACCATAAATGATCAAAGAGTTCTCACTTCTTTCTCACCTTTGCAATGTGAGGAAATCCTTGAATTTGATGACGGCTTACATACTTACTTGAGTGTCAAGTTTCCCTTGTGCGACAGTGATGGTCAACCCTACGCTCTTTGTGGTATATCCACCGACATTACTGAGAAAAAGCAACTAGAGCAACAATTTTATCGCGCTCAACGCTTGGAGAGTATAGGAACTCTCGCCAGTGGTATTGCTCACGACCTCAACAACGTCTTTGCTCCCATGATGATGATTTCACAACTGTTAGCCTTCAAATGCAAAAATGTGGATGCACAGACTCAAGCACTGTTCAAAACTTTAGAAACCAGCTCAAAGCGTGGAGCTGACTTAGTTAAACAAATTCTCACCTTTGCCCGTGGGACAGAAGGAAAACGTATCCTCCTGCAACCTGGACATTTGCTTAAAGAATTAGTCAAAGTCATCAAACAGACATCTCTTCAATCAATTGAAATTGTTGCCAATATTCCCACAAACACTTTGTGGATGGTGCAAGCCGATCCCACCCAACTAGAACAGGTGTTCATGAACTTGGCAGTCAATGCCCGTGATGCTATGCCCAATGGTGGTACTTTGACTATTACTGCCGAAAATCGAATGATTGACGAAACTTACGCCCGAATCCACCTTGAGGCTCAAGCAGGAAGCTATATCGTTGTCACCTTTTCAGATACAGGAACAGGTATTCCTCCAGAAATTGAGGAGCGCATATTTGAGCCATTTTTTACCACTAAAGAGGTCGGTAAAGGTACAGGACTAGGATTATCAACTGTTTCCGGTATTGTTAAGAACCACGGCGGTTTTATAGAAGTAGCAACCCAAGTAGGTAAAGGCACAAAATTTCAGATATTTTTACCTAAAGCAGAAGGAACAGCAAGCGAAATTACAATTGAGACAAAGTTGCCAAGAGGTAAGGGCGAGTTAATTTTAGTGGTAGATGATGAAGCAGTTATACAACAAATCACACAGCAAACCTTGGCAGATTATAATTACAAAACCTTTGTAGCTAACGATGGCATAGAGGCTATTGCTCTCTATGCCCAATATGAGCAACAAATTAGTGTTGTATTACTAGATATGCTCATGCCTAATATGGATGGATTAACAGCCATCCGAACCCTGCGAAATATGAACCCTAACGTCAAGATTATTGCCAGCAGTGGCTTACCCACTAACGAACAGAAGGCTATTGAGGCTGGTGCAGATAAATTTTTGTATAAGCCCTACACAGCCCAAGATTTATTAACTACTCTATCGGATGTAATCGCAGTTAAAAAGTAAATTATTGCTCACTTGCAAAATGTCTTACATCTAAGGTGTTGATAAAAAAGCTACAAAGTTTTTACACAATACACTGGTAATTATATTATTTTTTAAAAATGGTTAGAAGTTCTATGTAAGCCCCGACAGCGCAAGGAAGTTGACCAGTATTATCGGCTAGAAGCATTAAGAATTAAGGAATTTGAACTAAGTAATCAAATTTTTCTTAATAACCTTTCTTGTGCGATTCGATGTCGCACGTTGTAGAGTGAGTCCCTCAGAAAGACTCCTGGCAAGTGTCCAATGCCAGTACCCGCCCGAAGGGGCAACAGGAGTAATCCGGTTGTCTCACAGCTAGAGGGTCAAGTATGCCAAAACCTGTCAGCCGACATGATGGGAGAGGTGTTAGGGTAAAGCCAACATGGTTAACGCAAGTGAACCCTTGATGAGGCATCGTGAAGTAAGACTGCTGGAAACGGCTTTTACGGCAGTGCGGGGTAATGAATTTCGTTCCAAGAAAGACGGAATTAGGACACCACAAACCCCCGGTGTATAGAGGGAACCTAAATTGGCTGGATCTCACGCGTGTGGAACGAAGTAACCCCAATGGGGTCTAGAAACGCCCAAAAGGTGTGGACAGTAAGGAAGGAGTAATCCAACCGAAAACCCCAGTGGGTGAGGGATGCCATAAAAAGCGAATGCTACTAACCGAAAGGCAACGGGAATAAATAACCGAGTAGATAGGGCAACTGTCCAACCTGAAAGGGTGCTGACGTATGGCGGGTGAGACTCTTGAAAAACCTAGTGAAGAAACCGGACTCACGCATGAAAAGTTAGATGCAATCTTTTGAGATTGTGAACGTAACTCAGAGAACTACTGAATGGAATTGCGTCAATTGGCGCAAAGCCAACAAAGTAGTTAGGAGACTGAGACAACGGATTTTCAAGGCAACCAAAGAAGGTAAATTGAAGTTGGTTCGTAGTTTACAAAGACTACTAATGCGTAGCTATTCCAACATACTGTTATCAGTAAGGAAAGTAACGCAAATCAACACTGGCAAGAACACGCCTGGAGTGGATAAACTCTTGGTACAAACACCAACAGCCAGGGGAATGCTTGTGGATATGTTGACACAATGTATTCCTTGGAAACCACTCCCAGTAAAACGGGTGTATATCCCCAAGCCAAATAAAAAACAGCGACCATTAGGAATACCTAGCATAATCGACCGCTGCCTACAGGCGATTGTTAAAAACGCATTGGAACCATATTGGGAAGCCCTTTTTGAACGCAGCAGCTATGGTTTCCGACCCGGATGCCATCAAGAAAATATACACGTTGGCACATTCCAGAACCTGGAAAAAATGGGTAGTGGATGCCGATATCAAAAGCTGTTTTGATGAAATTGCTCATATACCACTCATGAACGCCATAGGCAATTTTCCAGCGCGAAAATTGATACACAAATGGCTTAAAGCAGGGTACATGGACAAAGGGACTTTTTACGAAACCGATGCTGGAGTACCGCAAGGTGGAATAATCAGCCCCGTTTTGGCGAACATTGCTTTGCATGGAATTGAGCAAGCGTTAGGTGTAACCTATCACAACGACAAGCTGACAAGCCCAATTGCTGTGGTGAGATACGCCGACGATTTTGTAGTGTTTTGTGAAACCAAAGAATCTGCACTAAATTCAGTTTCTATTCTGAATAAATGGATGAAAGATAGAGGGCTTACCCTCTCACCAGAAAAGACCAAAATAGTCCATATTAGTGAAGGATTTGATTTCCTTGGCTTTTCAATTAGACAATACAAAGACCCCAACACCAAAAGTGGTTGGAAATTGCTCATTAAACCGAGCAAACAATCCATACAGAAATTACGGGATAAGCTCAGACGTATATGGTTAGAAAATAAAACCCTAAATGTCGATGCTTTAATAGCCAAGCTCAACCCAATTGTTCGAGGTTCAGCTAACTATTTCCGTATCGGTGTAGCCTCAGAAATTTTCAATAATTTAGATTATTGGATGTATAAGAGGGCAAGAAGATACACCAAGCGAATGCACCCGAATAAATCTGATAAATGGCGCAAAAATCGCTATTGGGGAAAACTAAATTTAGACAGGAATGACAACTTTGTGTTTGGAAACAAACTCTCTGGTCTCCACTTGTTGAAATTTAGTTGGTTTAAGATTACTAGGCATTGTCTTGTGAAAGGCACATCATCACCCGATGATCCAACACTCAAACAATATTGGTTAAGCAGAGAAAAGGATAAATCCAAAAACTTGACCAAGAGTCTTGAGAAACTTGCCCTTAAACAAGATAATCGATGCCCATTATGTGGTGATTCTCTGTTTAACGGAGAAACCTTACATCGGCATCATAAAATCCCTCGCCATCAGGGTGGTCAAGATACTTACGCCAATCTTCAATTAGTACATTATTATTGCCATCAACAAATTCATTCTTCTCAAAAGAAAAGCATTCTCAAAGAAGAATTACCGCTTTGGTAGCTTTATGGCTTGCTTGAGCCGTGTGCATTTATAAGACGCAAGCACGGTTCTTAGGGGGGAAAGGGATAGTAATATCCCTGCCCTACCCGACACTTGCACCTAATTCTATAAGTAATTGATTAATTATTGATAGTACGGCATAGATTTAACTCTATAGAAAAATTATATTAGAACAGTATTTAGCAGGATTTCAGGGTTGTAAGCCTCTATCTTCGAGGCGTTACTGCTGTGATTAAGGTAAAAGGTGAAGTTTGAAAACAATAGATTTTCCTAGCGGCGACAGACTATTTCTTCTGTTTTACCCTGATTAGTAAATTGAGCGTTGTAAACCGCCGTTTCGATATGAAAACTAAAATTAGCTACACCTATACCTTTCTCACCAACTATTTCTAAAGTAAATTCCCCACTATGACCAGAACTACCAGGGTCATAAATAACATAGTTTCTACCTGATGTCGGTGCAACATATTTAACATTACCTACCCGCTTTATAATAGGTTGACAAGTTTTAATTGTCTCCACAACTTCCTTGTATCCACCAAATTCTTTGCTTGCCCATTTCTGCCGAACAAAAAGCGCAGCATTTGCGCCCGGAAAACTGCTGCTATTAAGCCAGATAAAACTTAAGGCCAGTAAGGCAACTAGGAACGGAATTAAGCTTTTAAATAATAGAAGTCTGCGATGGAAATTAGATTTTCTGTGAGGAAATTCACAAGCAATGCGAATCCCTAAAATAGATAGCAGAACCGAAATAGGCACAATTAAAATTGCACAGTGTGAAACGAATGGGTACGACCTTTGTGTGAGTAAATTAAGACATATGGGTAAGCTACCAACCAGTAAACCAATAGTACCACCTAACACCAGAAACGATGGTTCAATTTCTGACTCAAAAGAAGACGTTTCCTGCAACACAATAGCCGTCGTAGAAATACCGAGAATATAAAGCCCTAGACCAATAATAATTGCTAAATAAAACCACTCGGTAATGTTCATTTGACGATAGTTAAGCAAATAAACATTGACGGGCGTAAATAAACCAATACATGCAGTTAAAAACCCTCCCAAAACAACCACTAGCGAAACGACATTCTTCCTCACGTAGCGATCGCTCCTTTAAAAAATACTTGCTCTCAATACATAGCATTACTTTTTTAGTGTAAATGTTCGCTTCATCGAGTCCTAGTTATATTAATATTCAGTCAGCATCTCAGTACAATAGCTACAGCAAAGGGATATTGTTATACAAATTAACGGTCTTACTTTTGTCTTTAAGGGTGGTGCTAATTAATTCATCTTTCAGTTCTAATTCTTGCTGTAAAAGTTGAGCATTCCGATACAAGAACTGCGCTATTTTGTCGGTGGCGAATTTCTGCTTCGGAAAGCAATAATTCTTCCTCAAAACTCAGGTCGTTGTATTCGTTGTACATTTGTCCTCCTCAATTATTCCAAAGTATTCGGCTGATATCTCCATTAGGTATGTCAAAGCCAAGCAATTGCCATAGTTGGTGTAGATTGTGGCTAGAGCTTGAAAAACATCAATCAAATTCTCTGGGGTGACTTCAGAGAATCGAGCAGCCAGATTATATGCCAAATGCTCATCATCTGGTTCTACAACTGGCATATCTTCTGACCAGATTATCAGTTTGCGCTTGTTCAATTCTGCTAGAGAATGGGCATTCACAGCATCAAGAATTGAGTCGGGCAGACAGCGAATTAGTTGTTTTATCATTTTTCTCCTGAAAATGTTAATTTTGGTTATTATTCCAGCCATCAAACTTATATTTGAGATGAGAATTTTGGAGCAATCTTTCGATTCCCAAACGGATTAAATCTGGTGAAACTCCGTCTAATTTCAATTCCTGACGGATGAACTCATCGATTGAAGTGGCTGTGGTTTTTTCTAACAGTGCCAACATCTGTTGAGCTTGGGTTGTTGGTGTGCCGGATGAATTAGTTTCAATTTGGGTAGATTGTTGATTACTTGGCTCAGAATCAATAAACTTGTTGGTGTCACGGTCGTAGCCAGAAAAGTTTTTTAGCTGCGGCATGGGGAACCATTCATTGATACCGCCGTAATAAACGGCTCGACCGACTGGTGATTGTGCGGCAATCTCCATAACTTGGGTGGAAGTAATCTTGCGATCGCTCGGAATTAACTGTGTGGCGATCATGGCATTGTAAGCCGGGACATTATCAGGATGAACTAGTGCAACAGATGTTAACTGCGATCGCAAACCACCAGAAATGCCCAAGTCGTCAGTATGTGGATTTTGAACGACAATCCAGAAATGCCAACCGGAGCTATCACCGCAAGAACAGTAAGAAATGATTTTGTCCTTGAGCCAACCAATCTCACCCTTGGCATTTTTGAACTTGGAACAAACAGCTGTACCTTCATCTAAAATGATGAGCTTAGGGCCTGAGATTTTCTGGAACTCGGTAAAACATTCTTTGACCCAACTGACTGCTTCAACCGGAGACATTTCAACAATCTTGGCGCGTTTGAGGGTATCAACGCGACCATTGAAATAACCAGTTTCTTTCTCGTCACCTTTGGGGTCAATATAAAAGATGTGTATGCCAGGATGTAGCCGCTTGATAGCATCGATAGCATTGCTAATGGTGATGCCCTTGCCAGAACCAGGAACACCAACCCACAGCATATTCGTAACTTTTCTGGCGATGTGAGCGATTAAGTCATATTCAGTATGAAGAGATTTTGTGTAGGTGGAGATTTCGGTATTAATAATGTGATCTGTGGTGGAGGAAGCGGATGGCTCTTGATGCACAGGATAAATTTCATCCTGATTAATCTGTGTTGCTGATAGGTCTATGGTTGGTGAGCGAGACGGTAAAGAAGCAAACCGCGCAGGTGGAATACCCAAATTCTGAGGCTGAACTGCTTGCTGAATGGCCGTAACTTGTTGATAGTTCTGACTTTTCCCGTTAAGTCTCTTTTGCAAGCTGCCAACCCTCACAGAGGTCGTGTAATTTTAACCAACCGCGCCAAAGTACCTGGATACCAATGGGTGTTTTACTCCGATGTTCAAGATAGCCGCCAAGACGAGCAACGGCTTCAACCGCCCAACTGACTGTGAGGACTTTGGGTAGTTTGGGAGACTTAGCTTTTAAAATCTTGAGTTCAAGCGGATTGAGAATTTCAATTGCAGGGGTTAAGGGTTGAGTGCGGTGCAAATAAGTTAACCGTAAAAGCTCAACAGCAATCACACTTAAGAAACCAATTAAGGTTTTCATACCCTCAGCAGCAAGCCGATATTTTTCTACCTGACACCCAGACTTGAAAATTTTATGATATTCCTCAACCCGCCACCGATAAGAATACCAGCGTAAAATCATCGAAGCTGTCTGGATATCTGCGATAACTTCTGTAGTGAGCAACATCCACTCTACAGGTGTTTCGCCTTCAGGACAATCAATTTCTGTGGCATAAACAGCATACACAGGTAATGGCTTACGATTATCAAAACGGTAAGGAGTGCGAAGATTAACTGCACAAAATCTGATAGCCAATTTGGTTTGACGCGCCGGACGCTTTTGAGTCGGAGGCAAGTCGATTTCTTGTTTAAAACTAATGGGTTGTGCTTCTAACTTCGACCACAGACGTTCGCTATTGGAATCTAAACTGCGGTTATGAGCCGCACGAACAAGAACTCCCGTGTGCTGAAGTTGGCGAGTTTTATCAAAAACTTCTGTGATATCGCCTTCGCGGTCAAATACATGAATTACCCGCGTGTGCTGGCTTACGAGGTTTTCAACAGTGGTGAGTGCTTCTACCCATTTGTAGGATTCTTTTTGCTCAAACGGGCGGTTTCGAGCTTCCTTACGTGCTGCTGCTTGCCGTTGTTTCTTCTGTGTAGGGGTTTCATCTGGTGATGGTTTCGACTTTGGCTCCCGATTCCAAAGTTTTTGCCACAATAACCCAAGGGACTGACCATTCTCAGGTTCTATAGCTAATGCACTGTGTAATATTAAACCGTTACCGCCTTTACCAATTGGCCCATAACCTTCTTTTTTCGCCTCAATACTGCCATAATCAAGAAAACTCGTATCTCCAACACACAGCACCAAGTTTTGTGCTGTCACAGTTTCCGCCGTCATTTGACAGTGCGGCTCAATCACGCTTGAAAATTGCACTTTTGGATTGGCAAAAACTCATAGGCTCTTTTGAGTACGGTTCCACTACTGAAAATGGACGACAGTGCTTTGCCAAATCCCAAACTTAGAGCATATCCTATCGACATTCCACGCTCATCTAATCGGCGAGCGCCTAGAGATATGGTTGCAAAATTTTTCTCCCACCAGTCCAGCATTCCTTGTTACCTTTAGCACCCGATTGTAATTACTTTACCGTATATGCTGTGCTGTTTCTCGAACCCTTTCCCACTATGCCTTTCAAGACTTAACGGGAAAATTCAGGTAGATAATGATGTCAATTTTTGTAATTCTTTAACAGCGATGTTGCAATCTTATGGTGTGAGCGTGCAAGCAGCATTTTTAAGAGAGCAAGCTCTGGAAATATTTATGCAATGGCAACCTGATATCCTCTTAAATGGTATTTCCTCATCAAAGGATGATGGTTATGCTCTGATTCACCAAGTGCGAACACTCACGGGAGAGAAAGGCAAAGCAGTACCAGCGATCGCTTTGACAGGCGCGGTAACTGAAGATATGTATCAACATTCTCTCTTAGCTGGGTTTAGTCTATGCTTTGCTAAACCTGTAATTATTGACGATTTTGTTGCTGTGCTTGGCATTTTAGTAATTTCCAATAATCTTCATTTACGCTGATCATAACTAGTTATAATTAATGTCTTAAATAAAGAAAAGGGTAAAATAGAAGATGTATTCAAACCTTTCCCCGTTAGCCAAACCGGATGAAATGATATGTGACAAATATCAGCACAACCATATCTAAAGTAGGGTAATCCTTTAATGGCAAAGGGTTGGGTGTTTTAAAAGTTAGTCTATCTTTTAGCGATATCCTTTTCCAACAACGGTTTCAGAAATATGAGGCATTCTCGGTAGTATTATTTGGGAAATGCTACTAGTAAACTTGATAAATGATAGTATTAATACAAGGAACTATAAAATTTATATCTTGTCTCATATCAATGAGTTTTACTTTTGAATAGCAGACTTATTGGTATTACAGTTATTCTAAGTTTATCTTTTTTGTCCATGATTTGGATTTAGGAAAATTAAAATTGTTTATAGTTTATATGGGTAAAATATTCAGATATTTTTTTGTTTTTCATAAATGAGATTAGAGTGCTGTGAAGAAAGTAGTGAAGGTCAAAAAATATATTTCCTTCTTGCCTCCTGCTTTTACTTAGTAGACAAACCTAAAATATAAACCTTAGCTGCCAAAACATTGCAGAGCTAGACTTTATCCTATGACCAATAATCAACCTTCTGAGCAGCCAACCCAATCGAACGCTAATGAAGTATTCGACTTAGAGCAGCAAGATCAAACTGATGCTTTATTTCCCATAGTGGGCATTGCCGCCTCTGCGGGTGGATTAGAGGCATTTACACAGGTACTTAAGCATTTGCTTACCGATACAGGGATGGCATTTGTGCTGATTCAACACTTAGACCCTAACCACAAGAGTCTATTGAGCGAGATTCTGGCAAGAACAACTCAAATGCCTGTTATTGAAGTGCAAGATGGTATGACTGTAGAACCTAACTGTGTCTACATCATTCCGCCTAACACTAAGATGATGCTGTCTGCTGGAGTGTTACAACTCGCACCGCGAGAGAAAGTTCAGGGTAAATATATGCCTGGTGATGCGTTCTTTACTTCATTAGCAGCAGATCGAGGACACAAAGCGATCGCAGTTGTTTTATCTGGAGCAGATGGAGACGGTTCACTGGGGTTGAAGGCAATCAAGGCAGCTGGAGGCGTGACTTTTGCTCAGTGTGAAGACACGGCAAAATTCGATAGTATGCCCAATACTGCTGTTGCTACCGGGAATGTGGATTTTGTGCTGCCGCCGCAAAAAATCGCCGAGGAACTGGTAAACCTCAGTCGCAATCCTTTTATTGCTAACTCTTTGCCACCGATCGCAGTTGAGAAGTTGCCCGAACAGGGAGATGCCTTAGCGACTATATTTGTATTATTGCGATCGCAAACTGGCGTTGACTTCAGCCACTACAAGCCCAACACCCTTGATCGCCGAATCCAGAGGCGAATGTTGTTGTATAAACTAGAACGCTTGGAGGATTATGCCGAGTATTTGCAAAACAATCCGAGTGAAGTCAAGGCGCTCTATGAAGAAATTCTGATCCATGTAACCCATTTTTTCCGCGATCCCGAAGCATTTGAAGTGTTGAAAGAGCGAGTCTTTCCCACCATCATCGAAAACAAATCAGCAGAGTTGCCGATTCGGATTTGGGTAGCTGGGTGTTCGACGGGTGAAGAAGTGTATTCCATCGCTATTTCTTTGCTGGAGTTTTTATCAAATAAAGTAACCCCACCGCCGATCCAAATTTTTGCCACAGACATCAGTGAGATAGCGATTGACAAAGCGAGAACGGGTATTTATGCAGAGAATCAAATGGTGGAAGTCTCATCAGAGAGCCGCCGCAGATTTTTTAATGCCCTTGAAGGCGGTGGATATCAAATTAGCAAAGCTGTGCGCGAACTGTGTGTGTTTGCTAGGCAAGACTTAGGCAGCGATCCCCCTTTTTCTAACTTAGATTTAATTAGCTGCCGAAATGTACTGATTTACTTGGACGAAACGTTGCAAAAACGGATATTGCCCATCTTTCATTACAGTCTTAATCCGACTGGCTTTTTGCTGCTAGGGACTTCAGAAAGCACAGGTAAATATTCGGACTTGTTTACTCTAATTGATAAAAAGTATAAAATTTACGCTAAAAAGCTAACTGCAATTCGTCCAACTTTTTCGTTCATTACCAGCAATTATCCGAGAGTAAAAGTGAACGAATCAAAGCCGACCGATGAGAATCCATCGGATGAGTTTGATTTAGAGAAAAAAACTGACCAACTAATCTTGAATCGCTATGCCCCAGTGGGTGTAGTAATCAACGACAAGATGGACGTGCTGCAATTTCGGGGAGAGATCGATCTCTACCTCAAACTTGTACCGGGGAAACCGAGTCTTAACTTATTCAAAATGGTGCGCAAGGGTTTGCTCATCGAGCTACGCGCCACAATTTATCAGGCACAACGGCAAAAAATTCTCGTTAGAAGAGAAGGGTTACGAATTGAAGAGGGCGATATTGCAAAAATCATCAATCTTGAAGTAATTCCATTCAAGCCTGAGACTGGCGAAGAACTCTACTTTGTGGTTTTATTTGAATCAGCCCCACCCACCATTAACAACCCTACCACAGTAAATCCTGAGAGCGAAGAGCAGTCAGACTTAGCGCAGGAGATTGTTCGGCTCAGGCTGGAACTTGCAACCGCCATCCAAGAGCGGACTGCAACTCAAGAATATCTGCAAGCGGTGATCCAAGAGCAGGAGCATATCAATCAAGACCTGAAAGTTGCCAATGAAGAAATCCTCTCTAGTAATGAAGAGTTACAAAGCACCAATGAGGAGCTAGAAACTGCTAAAGAAGAGATTCAGGCAACCAACGAAGAACTCAACACCACTAATGAAGAACTCCGCTCTCGAAATCAGGAATTACACCAGGTTAATAACGATCTCACGAATTTGCTTGCCAGTATTAATATTCCCATTTTGATATTGACTTTGGACTTACGCATTCGACGTTTTACGCCAATGGCGCAGCGACTTTTCAATTTGATTCCCACCGATGCTGGACGACCTTTGAGCGACATCAGAGCAAATCTCGATGTTCCTGAGTTAGAAACTTTAATTTTGGAGGTTCTTGACACACTCAGCATCAAAGAATTAGAAGTCCAAACTCTGGGGGGACATTGGTACAACCTCCGCATCCGTCCTTATCGCACTACAGAAAACAAGATTGACGGTGTAGTGTTGGTGTTAATAGATATTGATGTTCTTAAACGCAGTGCTGCAACCTTAGAACAAGCCCGGAATTACGCTGAAGCGATTGTGGAGACGGTACAAGTACCGTTAATCGTCCTTGATTCTGATTTCCGAGTGAACAAAGCCAATCGCTCGTTTTATGAAACATTTCAGGTTTCACCAGCAGAGACAGCCCAATCTCTGATTTTTGAACTAGGGAACGGTCAATGGAACCTGCCCGGACTGCGATCGCTCTTAGAAGAAATTCTCGCCAACGATAGCAGTATTAACAACTGGGAAGTAGAGCATACTTTTGAGCGGATTGGTGAGAAAACAATGCTGCTCAATGGTTGGAAAATTATTCAAGAGGGAGAGGCTGAAAGGATTTTGCTGGCGATTGAAGATATCAGCGATCGCAAACAGTTAGAGTTAGAGCGATCCGAGCTTCTAGCACAGGAGCAGTCAGCCCGTCAACAGGCGGAAATTGCCAACCGAGCTAAAGATGAATTCCTGTCGAACCTCTCCCATGAACTTCGTAACCCGCTCAATACTATACTGGGCTGGACGCAACTTTTCCGCACCCGCAATTTAGATTCTTCAGCAGTCATTCGTGCCTGGGAAGTGGTGGAGCGAAGTGCTAAGGTGCAAGCTCAGTTAATCGATGATATGCTCGATGTCTCCCGGATTACGAGTGGCAAGCTTCATTTAAATACTCATCTAATTGATCTAGTTTCAGTAGTGAATGCGGCCATTGAGTCTATCGAATTTTCCGCAGAGGCGAAAAGCATTGAAATTGTTTCAGAGTTGAACTCAGCGACGGTTGTCGGAGATTTTGACCGTTTGCAGCAAGTTCTGTGGAATTTACTTTCTAATGCCATTAAGTTCACTCCAGCCGGTGGGCGAGTGGAAATCATGCTCGAAGCTGTATCTACTCACGCTGAACTTCGAGTCAGCGACACAGGAATTGGCATCCGGGAAGACTTGCTGCCATACATTTTCGATCGCTTCCGCCAAGGAGATTCCAGCAGCAGCAAAACAAGTCAGGGACTTGGATTAGGCTTGTCAATCGTCCGTCATCTTGTAGAACTTCACGGTGGAACAGTTCAAGCGCAAAGTCCAGGTGAGGGACTAGGAACCACGATCATTATCAGGCTACCTCTGCGCTTAATGCCACCGGAGATTACACCGCCAACTTATTTAGAGCCGAGCATTTTGTCAGAGACTCTGGACACATTAAATGGTAAAAATTCACCCCTTACCCTTGAAGGATTATCCATCTTGGCTGTAGACGATCAAGAGGATAGCCGCGACTTACTAAAGTGGATGTTACAAGACTTCGGGGCTGAAGTAATAATTGTGACATCGACAAGGGAAGCGATCGCTGCTTTAACTGAATCTCCTAGCAAATATGATGTGCTTTTAGCAGATATTGGGATGCCAGAGGAGGATGGTTTTTCTCTGATTCGTCAAGTGAGAGCGCTTGAAACTGGGGGGCAAATTCCAGCAGTAGCAATCACTGCCTATGCCACCGAACAAGAGCGGCAAAGGGCGATCGATGCTGGTTTCCAAATACATCTTGCTAAACCGATTGAACTAAATCAATTAATATTAATGATTGCAAATTTGACTGGACTCCTCACAAATAATTCGTAATACTTCGGCTCCCTTCTCCTTCTCCTGTCGGAGACGCTACGCGAACGGAGACAAAGTGCGCGAAAGGCTGCGCTCAGAACAAGCGAGCGTACAAGTTCGTAATTCGTAGTTGAGGTACAGAGCAACTAATTTTAATTATGAAAAAGTAAAAAATGTGCGGTGTCCAGATCCTCGACAACTTTTACGAAGTCGAGGATTTAATTTTTCACAAATGATTTAGGATTGCCATATCAAATGTTTGAATAAACGTTTGAATTACGTATAAGTTGTATAGTCTGCACTTAAAACATTCTCAAGTTACAGATGATGTTTGACATCTTTACTGAAAAAGATACAAAACATGATTGATTTATTTTACTAAAACAGAAAGTATCAACTATGAATTGAGGAGTTAAAGCATGAGTGCAACCTTGATGAAGATGCCAAAGTTTCGCAATGCCCAATGGGTGAGCTTTGTTGGTGGAGAAGGGATTGTACGGAGCTACACACCAGAATATGGCAGATGGATATATCTCATTGAGATGGCATTAGGGCTAGAGCCTGACTTTGGCAGAGTTGGTGCAGAAACCATGATACTCCTCACCGAGGCAGATTTGCGGATGACATAAGCAAGCTTTTGAGAAGGTTACAACTTAGTATTTCTCTGCTTCGTTAGTTGATTTAGTACAGGGTTGATTTAAATACCCAAGCATTTTTAAGGAATATTTGTGACAGTTCAATCATTTAGCTCTACCTCAATAGATAGAAAAACACTCGTATTGAGTAGGAGAAATGTAGCTTTTTTTAGTACCATTCATGCTCTAGCCCTGCTTGCCCCCTGGTATTTTTCCTGGTCAGCACTAGGTGTAGCGATCGCACTTTATTGGTTGTTTGGCAGTATCGGTATTTGCTTAGGCTATCATCGCTTACTCACACACCGCAGTTTTCAAGTTCCCAAAGTATTGGAGTATACGTTTGGCTTTTTGGGAGCATTAGCCCTGCAAGGCGGCCCCATCTTCTGGGTAGCAGGACATCGTTTGCACCATGCTTTTACTGAAGATATAGACAAAGATCCCTACTCGGCCCGTCGTGGTTTCTGGTGGAGCCATATTCTTTGGATTCTCTACCCCCGCGCTGAATTTTTTGCTGCCGAGACCTATCGTAAATATGCTCCCGACTTGGCACGCGATGGGTTTTACTCCTGGCTTGATCGCTATTACTTACTGCTGCAACTGCCGTTAGGAATTCTACTGTATGTAATAGGTGGCTGGTCGTTCGTAGTTTATGGGATATTTGTCAGAATAGTTTTCCTCTGGCACACGACTTGGTTAATTAACTCAGCAACGCATTTGATTGGAAATCGAACATTTGAAACCGAAGATGGATCTCGTAATCTTTGGTGGGCAGCACTCCTAACCTTTGGTGAAGGCTGGCACAACAATCACCATGCTTACCCCAACGTGGCAAAGGCTGGCTGGCTGTGGTGGCAAGTAGATATGACATGGTGGGCAATTCAAACATTGAAGACACTGGGGTTAGCCAAAAAAGTGGTAATGCCTCCTGCAAATCTCAACTGAGGCTAGATTGCATTCAATGGCTTTTTAAAGATGTTCTTAAACATTTGGAACTTTTAACAGCCCAGTAGCCGGATGTTATATCTTGTTAAGGAATTACAATGAGACAACTTGTTATTGCTGAACGCGTAAGCCTTATTGGTCATATCCTGTCAACAGTATTTGGATTGGTAGGAATACTACTGGTTGTACCTAATGCCCAAGTAATTTTTAACTTATCTGAGGTTGGACAAACTGTCATGCAATGGAGTATGGCAGGAGGCGGTGTAGTTTATATGATCTTAGGTGCAGCAGGTGTTTTCTTGTATGCCACGCGGATTTTAGGTTTAGGTCGCGCCTTGGCATTTCTGTTGCCATCGGTATTTATTTCTCTAGGAAGTGAATTACTAGGAACCAGTACTGGTTTTCCATTTGGCCATTACAGTTACCTAAGCGGTTTAGGTTATAAGATTGCGGGTTTAGTCCCATTTACCATTCCCTTGTCATGGTTTTATTTGGGATTTGTTTCTTACTTGCTGGCACGTACAGGTTTAGAAGTGGACAAAAAGCCCAACTTGTTGCGTCATATAAGTGCGATCGCTTTGGGTGCTTTGTTGCTAACCTCCTGGGATTTTGTTCTTGATCCGGCAATGAGTCAAACTTCTCTACCCTTCTGGTATTGGCAACAACCAGGCCCCTTCTTTGGAATGCCTTACCAAAATTTTGCGGGGTGGCTGGGTACTAGCTCAGTATTTATGACTGTGACTGCACTGTTATGGGGAAATAATCCAATTAAATGGGAGCGAGGGCAACTTAATATACCTTTTGCAGTTTATTTAAGTAACTTTGGTTTCGCTACAGTTATGAGCTTAACCGCTGGATTTGTTGTACCTGTATTGCTAGGGTTGTTTATGGGTGTAACTCCCGCAGTGCTGCTGTGGTTGAAAGGCTCATCTACAACTGGAGAAGTTCCCATTGAAGCACCAGAAATCTCTGTAGCTAGAGTTAAAGTTGCAGTGAAATGAACGGGCGTTAGGAGTGCTGAGTACTGAGTTAGGAGTTAGGAGTTAGGAGTTTTATTTACGCTCTTGTCCTCTCATCTCCCTCACTCCCCCTGCCATTCCTGCTGGGGGAGAGTTCTTTTATTGGCAACAAACTAGCTTCAATCTCCTGTCGCACAACGTCTGTTACCTGACAATTGCTATTGAGGCAATCGATAAGCAACTGATTAGCATCATAATATTGTTGCAATACTTGCTGTTGCTCAGGGCTAAAGTGCCAGTAATTCTCAATGTTTCGATGTTTGGCGATCACGGTTTTTAACTGTTCCATCCAAATAGGATAACTTGTTTGCCTCCATATCTGAAACCTTCCTCTACTTTGCTCTGGATCAGGCAGTAGGTCTTTAAGTTCTTGTAAAGCTTGATTTAAGCCAGCATCTTGAACAATTACTAAAGCACTACTCAAAGCATCGTTGCACTCATAGACATCGGCAAAATTAGATTCGCATTCTATTACTAAGTGATTTAATGCCGCATCCAAAAAAATATCTTGATCGAAGATGCAAACAAGGGCAAAGTGCGGGGCAAGGTAAGGAGTCTTAGCCAGGGCAAAATAAAACGCCCGAATTGCAGCCGACTGAGTAGCGGCAAGGGATTTTTGACTTGCCCAAGTTAAAAATTTTTGTAAATATGGATCTTGAGGTACTAGTGCATCAACTTTTTGCTTCATTAACAATACCAAAAAATCAGCATTCCGTAGCATAGCAACCGTTAACAAAAAGATTTCACGCCACCTGGGTTCAGTAATATGAGTCACCAGACGTTCTAACGGTTGTTCTAATGCTTGTAAATTATAACTGGCAACAATTTTTCGAGCAGTCAAGTATTCTTGAAACGTCAAATAAGAGAAAGAGAAAATCCCCCGCACTCGTTCTGCTAGTAATCCATGTTGCAACTCTATCGCCTGAAGTACCCCTTCACTATCTAATTCCAATTCCTCTATTTCTGTGGAAGCATTCGGCAAATCACCAATATAATCGCTAATGTATTGCTCAACAATGTGTTGTTCAAAAAAGTAGTTACCATGCTCAAATGTCGCACTAGCAAACTGACTCAGCAACTTCAGCTTTTGTGGTAATAAAAAACCTTCGTATACTTCATCCCGCTCAATTGCTTTTATTTCGTCCCATTTCCCCAGGAGCAGATCTAAACACTCCTTATAAAACACAGCTTTTTGGGTGGGAAATTTGTTCTGCTGATGAAAAACCCAGCAGGCGAGATGCAAAAACAAGGGAGTAACAGCAAGTCTCCGAAATTGTATATTTTCGGGCAAATCTAGTTTCGCAATAAACTCAACTGCCTGTTCTTGTTTATCCTGTATATTTGTTTTCGTAACTGCTGTAAACCATTTCTGAGCAAAAGTAACAATTTGCTCTTGACTAAAAGGGGCAATTTCCACATCTGTAAAGCGTCTGAGGTTGAAAGCTTTAGCTGCTGTGCGGCAGGTGACGACAAACATATTCTTTTGATACTTTTCAGAAAGTTTGCGAATCTCGTTGACAACAGCCTTACTCTGGTGATCAAGTACTTCATCTAATCCATCCAGCAACAGCAATACTCTGCCCTCCAACAACAAAGTTTCCAGCACAGATGGATCTGAAATTCCACAGGTAAGGAATTCTTTGCAAATATAGTTGAGTAAATGGGAATCCCCTGCTTCTCTAGAGTCGTCCGCAAAATCCCTTAAAGTCACAAAAATGGCAACCCGATTTGCTGCAAATCTCCCTTGGTTGCATTGAATCGCCAGATATTGTAAAAAAGTGGTTTTCCCTGCTCCCGGTTTACCCAATACCCGCAGCTTTGAGTAAGTTTCAACTGCCGTAATCCCCGCAATTTTTGTCTGGGATACTTCACCTAAACCAAAGCGATCAAATTCTTTTGATGTAAACTTTTGCAAGTCACTAAACTCTAACCACTGAAAGCTGGCAATCTCCTCCAAAATGTTGATATCGACGTAAATGTCGTCGATTCTAACGGGGCGACTAACATCTAATAACTGCAAAGTGCCGCACTGGTTTTTAATTTTGTCAAAGCGTTGCGATCGCACTTGTTGTACTAAAGCATCAATATCTAAAAATTCAGCAGTAGCAAGTTCTTTTGATTCTAGAAATTCTTCTGGAGGATTAGCTGCAATTTCTCGCCAATTCAACGACAACACAGAGCAAATTTCTCTAAAGATATGACGCTCAACCGGTCGCCCACTAAAAAACCGCCAAATTGGTTGGCGAGTCTTTAAGTTGACTTCAAAAGCCAAATTCTCTTGTGTCCATCCCTTATTTACGAATGCTTTTTTCGCTTCTTCAATCCCGGTGAGTGATGCTTGGAGTGATCGCTTGACCATAGCAGCTTACACACATCAAATAAGAATTCTCTAAGTTGATATTATCAAACAGAATTCAGTAGTCATGAGCCAGAATTCAGTATAAATTCTGTGCGACTGGTGGATGAATAAATGGGTTTAAGACCCTACCAAATCAGAGTTTTGGTGGTCTATCATCAGTGGCGGTTCTGAATCCCCCACTGATTTTATTCTGACGAATTTATTCTTCAATCCAACATACAGTTTCGTAACTACTTAAAAACTATTTGTTTTTTTTAATGCTAATGATTTATTTAAAACATCTTCCACTAATATCCTCGCATTGTATTATTCTCAGTTAAACATGATTGGTTTAAGTTTTATTTTTAACTTTTTATTTTAGACACTAGGAAATCGTGCTGTATTTAGTAATCTAATGCTACGGAAATCTAAACTTTATATACGATTAAATAGTCACGTATCATTTTACCACTTCTTTACAGTTGTGTATAAAAGCTATTTCATTCTCAATAGGTCTAGATTTTTGTCATTCTTGCTTATGGCGAAATAAAACGTAGATACTTATAACAACAGCCGCATCCATTAAAATATAAGACTGGATGCAACTGTGGCTAAATCTATCTTTGCAATACTCCTCAAAGATGGAATGAGTGAAACGGCACAATCTGCGATCGATCATATAACTCTGTCAAAGCCTTCCCCGCTTCAAAAAACGCCCTCTCGACCTTCCGTTCCAAGTGCAAGCGATAGCTCTGTTCTTCTGCGGTCAATTCAGGAACTTCAACAGCAGAAACATCAATGATTGCTGAAGCTGGGTCTTCTGAAGGGGCGATGTCTGAGTTGGGTGATGAGGTAGAGGTGGCTTTTTTTCGCTTATTGGGTGGGGTGTTCATACTTCCACCTCTTCTGGCTTAAGTATGCTCAGGAACAAAAATACTTATGATGCCTCCTTATTAGGCGTTAACCATAATACCTGAGTATTAGGTTTAGCTGATTTACCAGGATTAGATAATTGCTCATTTTCGGCTTTTTGTAACGCTTTTGATTGAATATCCTCTGTCGTAGGATCGCCATCATGATCAAAAGTGTAGTCAAACAAATCCCCTGGTGTAATTATTCGGTTATCACCTGCGGCTTGATACGCCTTTGTCAAACCATTACATAAACTATTTAAAACTCTCCCACTGATCTGTTCAATTTCATCAGCGTTTTTCAGTTTTGAAATGGAAGTTGGGTGGATACCCGAAAGTTCAGCAAGTTCTTTATTGCTGATTTTCTTCTCTGCCATTAATATTCTTAGCCGCCAACGAATCATCTTTTGAGAGTCTTTTTTTGTTTTCCTTACTCTCATAGTTTCCTCCACTAATGCTTTTATAGCTAGATCGCTTTTTACTTAAAGCGATTCCTACAAATATAGCAGCCACAATAATTAATATGCAAGCTTGACAAATATATAGCGAGGTCGCTATATTTATGATAGCAAAAAGCGACCGCACCTCTCTCGCAAATTGGAAGCGATCGCTTTTGCAAAACATCCACCATACAGATGGCGTAACCAATATAATGACATATCCAACTTATACCCATCAACAGCTACGCTGCAAATCCCTACCCCAGCTAAAGCGCATCTACAGCGAAATTGGCTGCACAACCACAGTAAACGATAGACGATGCAAGGAAGAATGGAGGAGTGCGATCGCCTCTTATCAAGAAAGCAAACTCCAGAAGGTTGACGAGCAGGACATAGCTCAAGGCGAATTCGACCAATACATCGCAGGACAAGCCAACGCGATCTCTCCAGAAGAATTAACAGTAAGAGAAATCAACTTCTTCGACCATGAAATCTTTTACGCTGCTTGTTTAATAGCGATTATTACCTACGACGATGATTTAACTCGACCTTGGATGGTCATAGTTAACGGTAAAGAGAGATTCCGCGCTAATACATGGGCTAGATGCCACCGCTTCATTGAATGGCATTACAAGGACGGAACTCTCAACGAAGAATTCCGCATATTACCAGCCCAAGCAACACAACCAGCCCTGCCACCAACAGAACAGTTAGAACCAGAAGAACCCTGCACTACAGGTAATGAAATCATGGTGCAACTTTTCAATGCTTGCGAAAAATACGGTTTAGAACTGCTCGAAGACAGCATTTACCAGGACGACGTAAAACTCGGACAAGCCGGCTGCACAAATGGCAACTGGTGGTTCACAAGCGCAACACAAGCCAAGCAAGAGAAAATCTTTTGCGATTCTGCCGAGGATGCAGTTTGGCTGTTGCAAATCCCGGATGGTTTACCAAGCACTAACGAATATCTGCAATACCATCCCCTTGAGCAACTGTCGCCGGGGGAATTGCAGGGGTTGTTTGAGGCGAGGGCGTTAGTCGGGGTGTAGGAAAAAAGTGGGCTTTGATGCCCACCTGTAATCTAACGGTTCTCTTGTTTCCATCAACTATACCCATCTGCATCGGGGCAAACCTCCGTAATTTTTTTCCAATGCCTCACTAATCACTTCATTCATAGCCAAAACCATGACCTGTGCAATTATCGCCCTAGAAAAATGCTGGTATTTGTCGCCGCCTTGGGATCAACAAATGCCATCACTGGAAGTGAACTTGTCCGAAAAAGTCTATCTCACCGATTCCAAAACATTCGGCTACTGCTGCGGGGTGTTGTGGCAGGAAGAGGGATGGCTTTATGCGGTGAGTTGCGATCGCTCCATCACCTACGCCACCAAGCACGAAATTATCGGTACTGGACAGGTAAAGTCCACGTACATGAGAAAACCTGCATTTGTGCTGGGCGATCGCGTGATGTTGCGTTTTGACAGTCACGCTACAAAACAGCGTTTGATTCTGGGGATTGTACTTGTGAACAACGCTTGGTTTTATGTTGTCGAGCTAATGTCTCCGGTTTTGTCCCGACCACTGGCTGCACCCGTTCGTTTTCCGTTGGTGAACGAAACAGATTTAATTCGAGTTCATGTGTAAGTATTTTTCAACCCGGAGCAACGATTATGTCACCTATCGAAATCGCTCAAATTATCGAGCAGATAAAACAGGAAATTACTATTGACTCTAACGGTCATGGTAAAGCCAGTATTCGAGCAACTGCAAGGCTGGCAGATGTACAAGATTCTTCGCTTCGCCGTGCGTTACTAAGTGCGGCACTAGAACCCTCTGCATTAGCTAAAAACCTTATACAGCAAGGCTTTACCCCTGCGGCACTAGAAACCTGGAATGAAGGAATTCCCGATATGGGTGTCGCTGCCGTTATTGAATATTACGCTTTTGATGCGGGGCGGTACTGTAAACAACAGGCTCGACTAGTGTGCAAGGCTTTTAACAGAATCGGTGTTCGCGCTTGGATGCAAGATATCATGGGCTGGACAAAACCCACGACTCAACCACCCCAACAACCCCCTACACCAGCACTCCCCCCAGTTGAACAGCGATTGCATACTCTTGTTCAGGCTATGAAGACTTTGGCTGAACTGACTGGTGGCCGACTCAACCCATACATGGAACAGCAGGTAAAGGATTATGCCGGGAATCTGTTAGCTGAACACAACCGGAAAATGTTGGCTCCAACAGATGAACGCTGGCTTGGGGTTGTGAATTTTGCAGAAAACCAATTGGGGATAAAAGTCCCGCTAAGTGGCCCTCACTATCGCGGACACTTGGGTACATGGGTTCGCACGTTTTACCCACAACTGGGCGATCGCCAAGAAGACAGATTAGTAAACGGTACTCAACAGCCAGTCTTCGTTTACGCCTGTCATGACCCTGCGGTGGCTGCTGGTTTGACAAAAGCAATTGACGAGTTCTTTGCACACCCGAATCCGGCGGCGGCACTCAAGCAAGCAGGGGCATTCTCTAAGAAAGCTGTAGTTACTGCTTGATGGTCATTGGTCAACAGTCATCAGTCATTGGTCATCGGTCATTAGTCAACAGTTAACAGTCAGCACTCAACACAGGAAATTTTATGATTATCCCTTTTGATCTACAAACCCAAGTTATAGCCAGCGATGCTAGGAAGTGCATCATCAGTACGGTTTATGTCGATATTATTCAAATCTTGACTTCACCAGCAGAAGCACTTATAGACCCCGAAATGCAAGGAACTATAGACATGATTGCTGAGGGTGGTGGTTTTTGTGGTGATGGGGTTGATGAATTTCTCTTGGACGCTCTTAAAGAGCTTGAAATTTGGAAATTCGTGCAAGAAGTTAATAACGGAGATTATACGTATTGGGTGTTATCTCCACTCGGTCTATTACTCAAAGCTGAAATTAAATAAGTTTTAGGAGAATTTATGAAAGTTGTAGTTCAAATAGTCGAGAAAGTCGTTAGTGAAGCACACATTTATATACCAGATGGAATGACAGAAGCAGCTATCAGACAAGTCATTACAGACCGATATAATTCCGGCGAAATAACTCCTGATTTGAATATTTTTCAGGTGGATTTTGAGTCAATTAGCGCAACGATTGTTAAAAATCAAGACTTGGCAAACATTGAAGAGGAAGCAGCATGACAGTCACACCATTATTAACACAAGAGACAACTGTTACTCCCACTCCCACCGTCACCCGACACCCTCTCAACTTCTACGAGTCTCCCTCGTGGTTCACAACTGAGCTATTGCGTCATGTCCGGTTATCAGGTGTGATTGGTGAACCTTGTGTTGGGCATCGCGCGATCGCATCATTACTTTTGGCATGGCCCGACACCAAACAAATGTGGACGAACGATATTGATCCACATAAGGCGGCTGATTACCATTTGGATGCAACGCTATCTGAATCTTGGGCTAAATTTCCCGAATGCGACTGGATCTGCACTAATCCACCTTATGCCGAATTTGCTGCACCTATTATCAAGAATGCTTACCACAAAGCCCGTGTTGGTGTTGCCGCATTTTTGTTGACCAGCTTTATTGAACCCTGTGATGACCGAGCGGATTTTCTGATGCAATATCCGCCGTCATTAGTGCTGGTATTGCCCCGCTTTTGTTTTCGCAAGGATAAACGGGGTACTCGCTGGGCCACCGATAACATCACCATCTCGTGTTTTGTGTGGGATAAACGTGTAACCACACAACGCATTATCGTGCGTCCCAAATCTCAAATTGTTGGGTTTTACAAGAATCCTGAACAGGCTATTTCTCAAGAACGGGCAGAAGAAATTGTAAGGGCGATCGCCATAGGGGAATTATGAAACAGATGACGCTATTTGACGAACCTACAACAGTTTTACCAGTCAGTTACTATCCAAATTTCTTAAGTAAGGAAGAAGCTGACAAACTTTACCAACATTGCCAAGAACTGCAATGGCAACAGAATCAAAACAATTCGCAATTCGCAATTCGCAATTCGCAATTATTAATTAAGAGCAAAAAGACATGAACCAAAATATTAGCATTGCTGACAGAACAAAAGCTTTAGCAATAAGAATAGTTAAAGCTTGTACTTTCACCGCACGTTGGGGGGAAATCCTAACTAATTGCTAATTAAAAGAGGAAAATTACCAGCAAATTAAGACTTTAATTTTCTCGTGGAGTGTCATCTGCTGTTTGGTAAATAGAACGCAATTCATCAACGGTATTTGCTGTTTCTATTGCTGACAAGATTGATTCCAGCATTCTGAAATCTTCAATTTGCTCAATTTCAGGTAATAAGTTTTGCCCAGGTGTTCCAAATTTTAGTTTCAATCCCAAAGCTATGCCTTTTAATAAAGATTCTATTCGCGCAATTCTCTCAAAACTAGTAACGTACTGCATACGCTGTTGTGCCTCCAATTGTTCGACTTCTCTTATGAATTCTAGTTCTAAATCCAATGGTAACGTCAGCATCCAATCAATAAAAGCCAACAGGTTAACAACAGCCTCACGTTCAAATCCCTGCTCATACAGTCGACGAACTAAAGCCAGTTTTGATTGTTTCCTTTGCGATCTATTACTGCGGGTCTGTACTGCTACCAAGTGAGCCATTACCACTGTAGCAAAGGGGTTACGACTAGCTTCTAGCTCCGACAACCTTTGTTGATAGTCTAACAACTTTATGATAGGAAACTGAAAATTAACCGTACAGCCAAACAAATCGTACCCAAACTGCGATGGCCGCCAGTTGATGTTGTCATCCCCAAGCACTGCCAAGGAAGCAACAGAGCGATCATAACGGTCAAAAATCCGAT
The DNA here is from genome assembly GCA_003990705.1 of Nostoc sp. HK-01. GTDB lineage: Bacteria > Cyanobacteriota > Cyanobacteriia > Cyanobacteriales > Nostocaceae > Nostoc_B. The sequence continues at coordinate 78,334 of AP018319.1, read as the reverse complement.
AGTTATATACAAACATCCGTTTAGGAAAATCGCTTTCTTCTTGGCTTTGAACTTCAACATGGATTAACAACCAAGATTCTTCACCACCGATGTGATAAATTTTCACCAATTTGTCAATCAGTCGCTTTCCTAATTCCGCATCACGGACTACCTGTTGCAATTCTTGATCTAAAAACTCAAAACCCCGACTCCAATCAATTTGAGCATGAGCTTGGGGAAAGAAGAAACTCATGAAGTCCTGAAAATACAGTTGCAACATCTGTTTCCAAGGCGAATCATATTCAGTTTGGGGTGTTTTACTAGTCATAAAAAAACTATTCGATTTGAAATTAATCAGGTGCAATTATGTCAACAAATATAGAATGGACGGACTTAACAGATAATATCATTCGCACGTTTTTTTGAGTGACTTAGATGTATCCAAAATTATGAAAATTCAAGGAGGAGTATATGGGATTTCGTAATGGTAAACCATCCAAACAGTTCACAGCCATTCCTAACAGTTTAATACGTGATTACAATCTCACTGATTCAACATTTAGGTTAATTTGTTGGGTAGCTTCTCAGGATGAAAATTTTGATATTAGCTTTACGGTAATCGAAAAACATTTGGGCTACAAACGAGACAAAATCCGTAACGCTATCAAAAATGCTGAACAAAATGACTATTTAGTCAGAGTCCAAGAACATAACCCGAACAATGGTAAGTTTGACTGGCAATATTACATTTTTACGAGCAAAGACGACACAAAGTTATTTCGAGACAATCACTCATCCATAGGTGGGTCATCCGTAGATGGCTCACCCGTAGATGGTTTGTCCGTAGGTGGGTCATCCGTAGGTGGCTCACCCAATGGTGGCTTACCCAACGGTGGGCTATCCAACGTTGGAGCATCCACCCCTCATATAGAAAAACAATTAGAAGAAAATCAATTAGAAGAAAAACACATAGAAAAAGCGCCCCCTTCCCTCGGCGCACCCCCCACCCAAGAATGTGTGAGTGAAGAAACTGACTCTTACTTACAATCAAACCAGGAACAAGAACCAATTCCAGGTTCTCTCGTTTCGTTGTTAAATCAATCCGAGATTTCGCATCAAACAGACATTCCCTTAAACAGACCAAATATAGCGGCGGGGTCGTTCGACAAAAACGAACAATCGAACAATAAGCCAAGCAAACCAAAATTTCAGTCGATTGATGATTTGCTCAACCACATCCTGCTCGACCCCCGCATTATGGCATCTGAGCCATTACCCGCAGTTTACAAAAATGAAATCAAAATGCGTGGTTGGCGTTTTCCCTGGCGCACAAATACCAGAGACAAGATTTACCAAACCTGCGACCGCCGTCTGGTGGAGTTAATCGCCAAGGAACGAGCCGGGTGGGACAAGGTTGATTGGCAGCAAAAAATTCCCACTGTGATCAAATCCATCAGCAATTAGGAGGTGAGTAAAGCTGGTTTAGAAGAACTGCTGGTCTATTGGTCAAAAGTTATGGAATCAGCCCCGCAAACGTCTGAAGAATCAACAGCCAACGACCAACCCATCGGCTACTACTCGAATCGTTCACTTGATTGGCATAAGGCCACCTTCAGCGAACTTCTAGACCGCATGGATGAAATCGGCAAGGAAAACGCGATCGCCTCTTTTAGCATTCGCTATGACCAACAAGACACAGGTGCAACACTCAAGTGGTTGGATTGGTTAAAGCTGACACAACCCCAAATGTATGTGTACTTACACCAACAGGCTGCATGAACAACACAGAATCTAGATTTTCTGGAAATCAAAATTTTCTTAGGAGGTGAATTATGACACACGAACTAAACTTCACATCCCAACAAGACCGCTTACCCCCACAAAGCATTGAAGCGGAAGAAGCAATACTCGGCGGCATTATGCTCGACCCCAATGCTATGAACCGAATCAGCGATCGCTTGGTATCAGATGCTTTCTACGTCAACGCTCATAAAGACATCTATCAAGCCGCACAAAGACTGTACAGCCAAGGGCTACCAACGGATTTGCTTTGCATCACCAACTGGTTGTCTGACAATGGTTTGTTGTTCCGCATCGGTGGACGCAATAAACTGGCTACTTTGGTAGATCGCACTGTCACAGCCGTGAACATCGATGCGTTAGCCGATTTGGTCATGGAAAAATACCAACGGCGGCAGTTGATAAAAGCTGGCACTGAAATTGTTCAACTCGGTTATGCCACCGAAGCCGAATTCACCAATGTCCTTGACGAAGCCGAACAAAAAGTCTACGGCATTGCATCAGAGCATTCTGCCTCTGACTTAGTTCACATTTCTCATGCCTTAGCCAACACTTTTACCGAAATTGAGGCGCGTCATGCTGGTACAGTTTCTCCAGCACTGTCTACTGGATTTTATGACCTGGACAGTATACTCGGCGGTGGTTTTCGCAAGGGGCGGTTGTATGTGCTGGCTGCTCGTCCCTCTGTTGGTAAATCTGCATTGGCTGGTAATCTTGCCCTTAATGTTGCCAAAACTGGAAGTTTGCCTATTTGCGTTTTCAGCTTGGAAATGTCAACTGAAGAATACGTACAGCGATTTTTGAGCAGTGAATCCGGCATTGAAAACAATTTTCTCGAAAGAGGGGCTATTTCTGATAGTCAATGGCAACCTTTGAGTGGGGCGATCGCTCAATTGAGTGAACAACAGATTTTCATCAATGACGAATCTTGTCCCTCTCTCAATGAAATCCGTAGCCAAGTCCGCCGAATTTCATCCCATTACGGTGGTGTTGGGCTTGTGATTGTGGACTACTTACAACTAATGGCTGAAGCTGCTGACTCCAGGGCAAATATGACTGAGCGTGTTGCCGAAATCAGCCGGGGATTGAAGAAACTCGCTAAAGATTTGGATGTACCAGTTCTGGCTCTATCGCAGTTAAGCCGTGAAGTTGAACACCGCAACGATAAACGTCCCATACTCAGCGATTTGCGCTCCAGTGGTGCTGTTGAGCAAGACAGCGATGTTGTGATCATGCTCTACCGCGAAGAAATGTACAACGAAGATACCCCAGATCGTGGCATTGCTGAGTTAATCGTTCGCAAGCAGCGCAATGGCCCTACTGGCACGGTCAAGCTTTTGTTTGACCATCAGTTTATTTCTTTCAAGAATCTCTCTCGTGGTCGAAATTTTTAGTCTACTACTGGAAATCAAAATATGAGTGCAACTTACCAAAAACTTCTTTACCAATGGGCTAATCTTGCCCCCAATGAATGCTTAACTACAGACCGTGATTACAAGTTCAAAGTTCACATTTTACGCTCAATTGAAAAACGTAATTCAGATAATGCTTGGCGTGTCGTTAGTTCTGAAAATATCGAGTGGCGTTTATCCACCAAAGAAGGACTCGCTTTAGCTCAACTGAACTTCGTGCTGTTGACCATCATCAACCACTACGCTGCTCGACAAGCCAGCATTGGGTTCTCTTTTACTGAACTTGGGACTACTGCGGTTATCTGCAATGGTTTGAAGTCTCAACCGCAGCTTCATCCGAGTATTGCAGCATTGGACGCATACATCCATTTATTGGAGTTTTAAAATTGTGAGTATTGAAATTATCAAAGCCATCAGTCTGCATCAGCCTTGGGCTTCTCTCATCCCAATGGGTTTGAAAAAGCATGAAACCCGTTCTTGGTCTACCAGCTATAGAGGCCCATTGTTAATTTGTGCTGCCAAGAAGACTAGCATAGGACAAAAATTAACTCACAATTACCTACTGGATCAATATCAACAAATACCCCTTGAAACTGACAACTATGTGGGGTGGGATGATTTGCCCTTTGGCTATGCCGTTGCTCTGGTTGATTTATATGCCGTTGCTCTGGTTGATTTAACTGCTTGTATTAAGATGACTGACGCGTTCATTAAACAGCAATCGCAGGTGGAGCTTGAAACTGGTGATTGGCGCGAAGGTAGATTTGCTTGGAGATTGGACAACATCAGGCGGATTGTCCAGCCTATACCCATCATTGGCAAGCAAGGTTTATTCAACGTTGAAGTTGATTTTTACGAGCATCAATTAGAAGCAATATCTGGAGCAATGCCAAAGTTACAAAGCTGATCGCTTCGCATTAATCACCTCATATCCACTCATACAGGGATGCTCACTATGTCTGTTGCGACACCCGAAAAATCAAGCGAGAAAGGACTTAAAAGCTCAGATATCGAATCCGTTGGTTATCTTTATCCGTACTTAGAAACCAAAAAGTTACAAGATGGTTCGACAGCGTTATATCCCCGTGTTATAGGTGAACGTGACCCAAATAACGCCTCTCATTGGCGTTGGGCGTTTAATTGGAAAGAGAAAATCAAAGGAGTTTGGAAAGGTCGCTCTATTGGCTCAATTCCTTGCGGTGCAGTTACTATCATTCGAGAAATGCAAAAGGGAGGGGTCTACCAGAGATGACATCATTGCTTTCATCAAACGAGCCAAAGCCAAAAAACCACTTTCTGAGAAACCCACTCTACCAGGCAACGCACCGACATCTGTAGGACTTACGCATTGACAGGAAATGGACTTATGTGAATTGCCTTAAAGGGAAGTGAAGCGGGATGAATTAGCATAGGTCAAAGCCTCATGCTGGGGAGCCTACTCCCAATATACTTTGCCTAAAAGAAGGCATTCTCGGCAAAGTTAAGTGTGATTTTACCCCCTGCGTGACCAAAATTTGAACCATAACGTGACCAGAAGTTAACGTAATTCCAAGTTTTTGAGCCAATCAATAACTTAGCTTTATGAATCAAATTATGTCCGCGTGTTTTAAATGTGAACCATAATACGACCAAAAATTTTATTTTTAGACTTGGTAAAAAATGCCGAGTAATACACACTAATTTAGTCGAAAATTTTAAACTTTCGGTCAAAATATAATTCAAAATGTTCACAATATGGTTCAAAAATATGTTTCGCCAAAAATTGAGTGATAAAGCGATCGCCTGAAATCGGAATTTTTATTTCTCTCTCATCACGGTACGGTACAAATGAACTATTTGACCATGTTCCTTGCTGTAATTAAGTTTTGAGTTTTTTGAACTCCATTTATAGCTTTGAACTATATGTTGTCCTAGTACAGGTGAAGTATTTCGTGACCGTTTGGCTAACTTATCGTTCAAATCACATTAAGCATCTAAAAATCCTTAAGTGAAACACTTGTCTAGTTATGTTTGAATGTCTAGATTGCAATAGGTGACAGCTTCCCTAGCATGATGCCAAGGTATAAGCGAGAACCAACTAACTTAACACAATACCGCTCTTTAGTTAGAGGTTAGGTTTAGTTGAAAGCTTTAAGGTTCAGGTATTGATTTGTACTAGTTAATTTTTTTAGTAGTCTAGAAGGCTGATACGAAGGGTAAATTTTTTCAAGAGACTTCTACATACCTCTCGCTAATAAGCTTTTATCCTACACTGTTCTCCGCTCCTGGTATTAGGGTTTGGACAAATTTGTTTGTCCAAACTCCAAACTGCAATAAACGAAGCACCATACAGCAAGCACGGGAGACAATAGACATGAGCCAACCGATTAAAGTTGAAAAGACGGTAACGATTAACAAACCAGCAGAGGAACTCTACCGCTTTTGGCATAACTTTGGGAACTTGCCGCGCTTCATGAAGCATCTCAAAGACGTAAAAGTACACGATAATCAGCGAGAGTCCTCCGGACACGCTACGCGAACGCACTGGACGACCAGTGGGGTGTTAGGTGTAAATGTTGAATGGGATGCAGACATCATTGAAGATCGGGAAAACGAATTGATTGCTTGGGCTTCGGTTGAAGGTGCAGATGTTGATAACTCTGGTTCTGTCCGCTTCCAGCCAGCACCCGCCAATCGCGGTACTGAGGTAAAAGTTGTCACGAAATATAACCCGCCTGGTGGAGCAATTGGAGCTACCATTGCCAAACTCTTCGGCGAAGAACCAGAACAGCAGATTGGAGATGATTTACGCCGCTTCAAAATGATGATGGAAGCAGGCGAGATTGCCACCACAGAGGGACAACCAAGAGGGAAATAGTCACTTGTCCTTTGTTTATTAGCTAACGACAAATAACTAATGAGAAGACTAACGACAATAACCAATAACTTAAGGACTAATGACTATGAAAGCAGCTTGCTGGCATGGTGCTAACGATGTGCGGGTCGAAACAGTTCCCGATCCAAAAATTCTCAACCCGCGCGATGCCATCCTTAAAGTGACATCAACAACCATTTGTGGTTCTGACTTGCACCTCTACGATGGCTACATTCCGACGATGCAACCGGGTGACATTCTTGGTCACGAGTTTATGGGGGAAGTTGTTGAAATTGGTAGCGAAGTCAAGCAATTGCAAAAGGGCGATCGCGTGGCTGTCTCTTCTATGGTCGGTTGCGGCTCATGTTTCTTCTGCCAACGGGATTTATGGTCACTATGCGATAACTCCAACCCCAACGCTTGGATGCAGGAGAAGGTGTTTGGCTTTGGTACGTCGGGAATTTATGGCTATTCCCATTTATTCGGTGGCTATGCCGGTGGCGATGCAGAATATGTTCGCGTGCCGTTTGCCGATCATGGCGCGCTCAAACTTCCCCAAGACATTCCCGATGAAAAACTGCTGCCGATCACCGATGCCTTTCCCACCGGCTACATGGGAGCAGATTTATGTAATATTCAGCCTGGAGACATCGTAGCAGTCTGGGGTTGTGGCCCAGTCGGACAGTTCGCTATGGTCAGTGCCTATCTACTCGGTGCCGAGCGCGTGATTGGCATTGATCGCTTTCCCTACCGCTTACAACTGGCTAAGGACTTTGCGAAAGCGGAAACGATCAATTATGAGGAAGTCGATGCGGGTGAAGCCTTAAAAGAAATGACAGGCGGGCGCGGCCCCGATGCTTGCATTGATGCCTGTGGCATGGAAGCCCACGGGATCGGGCTGGAAGGATTCTACGATGAAGCGAAGCAGGCAGTACGGCTGGAAACCGATCGCCCTCATGTGTTGCGGCAAATGATTCTGGCTTGTCGCAAGGGTGGCACTCTGTCGGTCATGGGCGTTTATGCTGGCTTCGTGGACAAGATGCCGATGGGCGCTTTCATGAACAAAGCCTTGACGCTCAAAACGGGACAAATGCACGGTCAAAAGTATATGCCTCGGTTGCTGAGTCACGTCATCGAAGGCGAAGTCGATCCATCTGCTGTATTCTCACATCGCCTCAGTCTTGAAGACGCACCACGCGGCTTTAAGCTTTTCAAACACAAACAAGACAACTGCGTCAAAGTCTTACTCAAACCCTGATCTCAAGCAAATTTTGGGGTGTGGCAAGGTGGAAAGACGCTAAGGAAGCTTATCATCTCTTACCCTTTGCGTCTAACGCTTCGCCTCTGGCTAATGCGCGAAATAAAAAAAGGAGAACAAATCAATGAAAGCACTTTGCTGGCACGGCGCTAATGATGTACGAGTTGATACAGTACCCGATCCAAAAATCATCAATCCGCGTGATGCGATTGTTAAAATCACGTCAACAGCGATTTGTGGTTCTGATTTACATCTTTATGACGGTTACATCCCCACGATGGAAAAGGGCGACATCCTTGGTCATGAATTCATGGGGGAAGTCGTTGAGCTAGGCAGTGCCGTCAAGAATGTAAAGATAGGCGATCGCGTTGTTGTCCCCTTTACCATTTCCTGCGGCTCCTGTTTCTTTTGTCAAAAAGATTTGTGGTCGCTGTGCGATAACTCCAACCCCAACGCCTGGATACCAGAAAAACTCATGGGTTATTCTCCATCTGGTCTTTTCGGCTACTCCCATATGATGGGTGGCTATGCTGGAGGTCAAGCTGAATATGCCCGCGTTCCTTTTGCCGATGTCGGTTTATTCAAGATTCCTGATGGACTAACAGACGAACAAGTCCTGTTTCTGACGGATATCTTCCCCACTGGCTATATGGCAGCGGAAAACTGCGATATCCAGCCAGGAGATACTGTAGCGATCTGGGGCTGCGGCCCAGTCGGACAGTTTGCCATTAGAAGTGCATATATGTTAGGTGCCGAGCGCGTCATTGCGATTGATCGAGTTCCCGAACGCCTACAGATGGCGAAAGACGGTAAGGCAGAAGTCCTTAACTATGAGGAAGTTGATGTTGGTGAAGCATTGAAAGAAATGACCGGTGGTCGCGGCCCCGATGCTTGCATGGATGCTGTGGGAATGGAAGCCCACGGTACGGGCCCTGATGCGTTTTACGACCAGGTAAAGCAAGCCGTGCGTATGGAAACCGACCGACCCACTGCCCTAAGGCAAGTGATTGTTGCCTGCCGCAAAGGTGGCACTGTTTCAATTCCTGGTGTTTACGGCGGCTTTGTAGACAAGATACCGATGGGTGCTGCTATGAACAAAGCCTTAACATTTAAAACCGGACAAACGCACGTTCATCGTTACCTGCGCCCACTACTTGAGCGCGTCCAAAATGGCGATATCGACCCATCTTTTGTAATCACCCATCGTCTACCGCTAGAACAAGCACCCCACGGCTACGAAATTTTTAAACACAAGAAGGACAACTGTATCAAGATCGTGCTCAAGCCAGGTCAGGCTGCCTAAAACCCCACAAGAACACGAAAAAACCAAGTCTAGCCAACACTTTAGGAGGTAGAGATGACAGAAGAGCTCACAAATAAGAAAGTTGCCATTCTGGTTACAGATGGCTTTGAACAAGTTGAAATGACTCAACCAAAGCTTGCCCTTGAGTCAGCAGGTGCTCAAACCCATATCATTTCACCTAAGAGCGATCGCGTTCAGGGCTGGAACTATTATGACAAAGGGGATTTTTTCCCGGTAGATGTCCCCCTCGATCAAGTAAATCCAGCCGACTATGATGCCCTCCTGCTTCCCGGTGGTGTTGCCAATCCAGATCAACTTCGGACTCAAGCTAAGGTGATCGAGTTTATAAAGTCCTTCTTCGATACTGACAAGCCGGTAGCGGTGATCTGCCACGGGCCTTGGACTCTGATCGACGCAGATGTGGTGCGCGCACGAAGGCTCACCTCGTGGCCGTCGCTCAAGACCGATCTCCAGAACGCAGGTGCCCAGTGGGTAGATCAGGAAGTTGTAGTTGATAGCAATCTCGTGTCGAGCCGCAAGCCAGACGACATTCCAGCCTTCAATCGGGAAATGATCGAGCTGTTCAGCCATGCAGGGCAGGTACGGCAGATGGTGTGAGGACTCGGAGCGTTAATCAGGAGGACAGGTATGGAACAGCATCGATTTGGTTCCACGCAGCGCGAGGTGGCAGCGATCGGCCAAGGAACCTGGTACATCGACAACGGTGACCGCGCCTCAGCGATCGCCGCTTTGCGCCAAGGACTCGATCTCGGCATGACCCATATCGACACAGCGGAGATGTACGGCAGAGCCGAGGAGGTGGTCGCCGAGGCGATCGCTGGACGACGCGATCGGGTTTTCCTGGTTTCCAAGGTTCTTCCTGGAAATGCTTCTCGCAGAGGGACGATCATAGCTTGCGAGAAATCGCTCGCTCGACTTCATACAGATCGGCTGGACTGTTATCTGTTGCACTGGCGCGGTCAACACCCACTGGAGGAGACGATCGCTGCCTTCGAGCAGCTTCAGCACGAGGGGAAGATTCTCTGCTGGGGCGTGAGCAACTTCGATGTGCCTGACCTTGAAACAGTCCAGAATATCGCTGGCGAGGGTTCTCTCGTCTGCAATCAAGTCCTTTACCATTTGAGACAGAGAGCAATCGAACACGCTGTGATCCCCTGGTGTGAGAAGCATGGGGTAGCCGTAGTCGCATACAGCCCGTTCGGTCATGGGGATTTTCCCAGCTCGCGCACAACCGCAGGTCGCGTACTACAGGAAATCGCCGCCGCCCATAACGCCACCCCTCGCCAAGTCGCGCTCCGATTTCTGGTGCGTCATTCCTCGCTCTTCGCAATCCCCAAAGCATCCAACCCCGAACACGCCGCTGAAAACGCCGGAGCCGGGGAACTCAATCTGACCCAAACCGAACTCGATCGAATCGACGCAGCATTCCCGACCGGATCTCGTCCCCGCGTGCTTCCCATGCTGTAAGCCTGATTGGCTCGCCTGCGGGTATTACCGGGTATCTGGAGCGCTCTGAGGATTTGGGAGATTGGTCGGAGCTTGGGTGAGTGGCGGTTCTTTCGGGGTTGCTTGCGGTAAAGTTCTATCGCTTGCGGTTGGTATTTTAGTTAGGGGGTGAGGGGGAGGTCGCTGTTAAAGCTTATCGCCTTATTCAAAGAAATCTATAACTAAAGTAACTTTAAGAAATATTTCCCATATATAAATTTTTAATTAAGAATGTAACTTCCTCTATCCAAAGGGGTAAATTTAAGAACAGATTAACAATTAGTTTTTAAAATCAACATTTAAATAGTAATGATGCTGTTCTCGCCTTTCCAAAAGGTGAAAAATTTTCTTCAGCTTTATTACTTTCTTCAAAAAATTTCACAACCTAAAAAAAGCAAAATTGGGCGTTGCTTTCCTATTTTTGTGTCAGCAGATAAAACTCATGACTCAAAGCTTTGGGCTAAGTAATATTTGGCTAGATTCGCTGGAATTTTACATAAATCTGGCAATATGCCTGCTTGTAATATCGTGTATAGAAATCAGCGTAAGTTTTACAAGAAAAACAATAACTTGACTTCTTCAAACAAGAAGTACATTTCTAAGCTTCAGGAGAGAAAAAGGGAGCTGCTATCGGAACTAGAAGTTTGTAAAGATTCCCTTTTAAACTGGCAAAGCTTGCTTGGCTCTTTAGCAGAACTTAGCCCATTTCCTATAATTATTATTTGCCTCGAAACCAACGAGATTCTTTTTGATAATCAGAGTTTCTCACTTTGTTTCGATTTAGTGTTTGACAAACGAATTTCCGAAATTAAATCCGATATTTTTGTTAATCCTGATTTATGGAATTGGCTAATTAGTCAACTTAAAACTCATAACGTTATCAAAAATCAAGTAGTAGAACTCAAAAAATCTAATGGCGATATTTTTGCAGCCCAAATCTCAGCTAAAACCGTTAACTATGAAGGCAAGTTAGCCGGATTGTTCTTATTTATGGAGCAAAGCCCGCAGATAAATACTGTACTGACGAATGCTGTACAACATCCACTTCAGACTGCAAATATCTCAACACAAATAGAATCGCTAGACTCTCATATTAAAAATATCTCTAATCATACAAGTATCACAACACTCCACAAAAACACGCTTGAGGAAGCTGATTACCAACAGTTAAAAACACGACTACATTTACTAGAGCGCACCTTGAGTGCTAGTAGCAATGGAATTATTTTGACAGATGCTCAAAAACCAAATAATCCCATCATTTATGTCAATCCGGCTTTTGAGGTGATTACAGGTTATTGTGCTGCGGAAGTTATTGGACGTAACTGCTGTTTCTTACAAGGGAAACAGCGAAATCAAACAGGAGTTGATGAGTTACGCAATGCAATTGCTCAACAAAGGGAGTGCCATGTTGTCTTACAAAATTACCGTAAAGATGGTTCGCTATTTTGGAATGAACTCCACATCGCACCAGTATTTGATACTGATGGTTCATTAACTCATTTTCTTGGTGTTCAAACTGATATTACTGAGCGCATAGAAATTGCTCAGACGCTACACAAGCAACAACAACAGTATCGCCGGATTGTGGAGACAGCTACTGAAGGAATCTGGGTACTCAATTGTGATAACCAGACTACGTTTGTCAACAAACAAATGGCGGCGATGTTGGGTTACTCCATTGAACAGATGTTGGGTAAATCACTGTTCTGTTTTATGGACAGCGAAGGAATCGAAATTGCCAATGCCTACCTTGTGCGCCGTCATCAAGGTATTCACGAAAGACATGATTTTAAATTCCGTTGTCACGATGGCTCCGAATTATGGACAATTATTTCTTGCGCCCCATTGTTCGACGACCAGGGAAATTATGTTGGCGCATTGGGGATGGTGACTGACATCACTGCTCGTAAAAAGGCAGAAGCTGCACTACAAGAAAGTAAACAACGTCTTGATGGCATTCTGCATTCTCTGGAAGATGTGGTTTGGTCAATTTCTGCTGCTACTTTTGAAACTCTTTATCTCAACTCGGCTGTTGAGAAGATTTACGGTTGTTGCGCGGACGACTTTTTCACTAATTCCAATCTCTGGTTTGAGATGATTCATCCTGACGATCAAGCACGGGTAGGTGAAGCAGTTCCACCTTTGTTTGAGACTGGTAGCCAGGAAATAGAATATCGGATTATTCGACCTGATGGGCAAGTGCGATGGCTATTTAACCGTAGCCACTTAATTTATGACACCAATGGTCAGGCTGTTCGCATTGAAGGAATTGCCACTGATATTACCGAACGCAAACTGATGGAAGAAAAGTTAATTCGTCTTGCCTTCTATGATGTTCTCACTGGACTGCCTAACCGAGCTTTGTTTATGGACAAGTTACAGCAGACAATTGCACGCGGTGGCTCTCAATCAAATGACCTGTTCGCTGTTTTATTCCTCGACCTAGATCGATTTAAAGTGGTGAATGATAGTTTGGGTCATCTCGTGGGAGATCAACTGTTGATGGCTCTTGCCGAACGTCTACAAAGTTGTTTGCAGCCACAAGATACTCTGGCTCGTTGGGGCGGTGACGAATTCACCATTTTACTCCCACAGATTGAGTCTATCGAGGATGCCACTGTGGTCGCAGAAAATATTCATCAAGCCCTCAAATCACCATTCAAGCTCAGTGGTTATGAAGTCTTCTCATCCGCAAGCATTGGCATTGCTCTTGGTACAGATGGCTGTACTCAAGCTGCTCATTTGTTGCGGGATGCTGATAGCGCTCTTTACCGTGCTAAAGCCGATGGTAAAGCTCGCCATACGGTTTTCCAAACTACTATGTACACTCAAGCATTAGCACTTCTACACTTAGAGACTGATTTGCGCTGGGCTATTGAGCGACAACAATTGCAAATTCTTTATCAACCAATTGTCTGTGTTAGTACAGGCAAGATTACTGGCTTTGAAGCACTAGTTCGTTGGCAACACCCAGTACAAGGGCTAATTCCTCCATCTAAATTTATTCCTCTAGCAGAAGAAACTGGATTAATTATTCCCATTGGTGAATGGATTCTGCGTCAATCTTGTTATCAATTGCGACAGTGGCAATTAAAATTTCCCGAACTCACGCCTTTGAGCATTAGTGTTAACCTTTCTAGTAAACAGTTTATTCAACCAGATTTAGTTCAGCAGATAGCTCAAATTCTGCAAGAGATTAGCTTATTACCAAACAGCTTAAAGCTAGAAATTACTGAAAGCGCAATTATGGATAATCCCGAAAAAGCTGCTACTATTCTGGGGCAGCTTAAAGCTTTCGGAATACAGTTATGTATTGATGATTTCGGGACTGGTTACTCATCTTTAGCTTATTTACACCAGTTTCCCATTGATGTGTTAAAGGTTGACCGCTCTTTCATCAACCGAATTGATATCGGCGATGGGCAGTTGGCTATTGTCAGAGCTATTATCACATTGGCTAAAAATTTAAGTATGAGTGTTGTTGCTGAAGGAGTAGAATCTCTCAATCAACTGGCACAACTGCGGTTATTACAATGTGAACAAGCACAAGGTTATTTATTTTCACAACCTTTAAATAGCCAAGATATCGATCTACTATTAACTTCTCAACCATGTTTTTGTGCAAAAATGTTTGATTGAGCCATTAGTTTTTAATTGTTTCCCCTGCTTTTTCCCTGCACCCCTTTTGTATCAAACTTACTTTTTCACACCTGTTTGATGAAATGCTCGACTTGGCAGATAACGAATACCAAAAGATACTGCATTAAGTTGTCTTTACAACGCCTCTTTAATGCCAAAGTTAATGTTACTTATACCAAATTGTTGTGAAGCTGCATAAAACTGTAAAAAGCTGGAATGCTTACTAAGCAAATTTTTTAGCCATTTTATTCTATGCAACTTCATACAAAATTGGTATTAGACATCAATAGAATTAGCAGCAGTCCGACGCTTTCTAAACAAGCTTGACATATAAATTCCAGTAACTAACAAGCCTAGCAATCCAAGTCCATTAATTACAGGAAAAAAACCATGCAGTTCCCAAATTTCTAATGTATGCAAATGGATGAGAAACCCCATACGTTCATCACCAGGGCTTCTTAAGCATTGCTTATTGGGGTGAGGGTGGGTGTTTTGCTGATATGGCTGTGGATTACTTATCAAAATATTACTGTGTGGAATCTAATTTTTTAGACGATTTGCTCCACAATGTCTATAACTCTTTTACATCATTGGTTTTGGCGGTTGGGACACCTTCAACCCATGCCCATTTGTTTAGACTTGCGCTGGGTCGAAACCCACAATAAGCGCGATGGCGGTTGATTGTACTACTTGAATGACGCGGCTCTCATGAACGCCAACGCACAGAATAACGTTGCTCTAGAGGCAATCACAGTTGACTCGCATTCAGTCTTGAGGAGATCGCCCACAGTAAGGCGGGGTAGGTGTAAAAAATTGCCCTTTCCATCATCAATGCCCTGGTTCAGTAATTTTTTGAAATAGATAGCCTGAACCCCTGGCTGTCAAAATTAACTCTGGATTTTCCGGGTCATCTTCTAGCTTTCCCCTTAATCGGGAGATATGCACATCTACCACACGAGTATCTACGTGTTGTTCTGAAGTATACCCCCAGACCCGTTGTAAAATCTCTCCACGAGATAGGGGTTGCCCTGAGTGAATCACCAGCAACTCTAACAGGCTGTACTCTACGCCAGTTAACCGAACCCGTTCATCGTCTTTGTAAACTTGTCGCTTGTTGGTATCGATTTTGATATTGCCGACATACATGATTCCCGAACTAGTAACTCCAGCCGCATTCGTTTTGCTGGCCCTTCGCCGTAGTACACAACGAATTCTCGACTCTAACTCTTTCGGGGAAAATGGTTTAGCGATATAATCATCTGCACCTAACTCTAACCCAGTAATCCGATCTGCAACGTCTGTTAGGGCTGTGAGCATGATAATTGGTACGTCTGATTGGTTGCGTATTTCCTGGCACACACCGTAACCGTCTAGCTTCGGCATCATCACATCCAAAACAATTAAATCCGGCGAGGATGAACGGAACACTACTAATGCTTCTTCGCCATCACCAGCCGTGACCACATCGTAACCAATCATGGACAGTCGCGTTTCCAAAATCCGCCGAATACTTGCTTCGTCATCTACCACCAAGATTTTTTCTTTACGAGTGTCCACGTTTTCAATGCTTATGTGCGGCTAGGAAAATATCATATTCGAGCCGGTCACTGTTGAAGTGCTACTGCAACATAATTTTATTCGGACTTCAAATGCCTAAAAATCTATCTTCAAGGGCGTTCAAGCGATCTCACCAATACCCGTTTAAAGAAGTATCAGTTGTCTTGTGCGGGTTATAATCAAGAGTGAAAATTCCCAGGACACAACAAAATTTTTCGGCTAAATACGCGAATGGGTAGGTGTACAAAATCGGGCTTTCAGAAAAATCGCTGTGTTCTTCTCGGTGCAAGCTTTTGAGCTTGTGATAGAGCAAAATCGTCCGCGCCTCTTGTCCTGTCTGCATTCCAGCATTTTTGTGTCAGTCAATTGCAATTTAGGAGTGTTACAATTGAGCCACTCGCGGAATCGAACCTTGAAAACCGAATATACATTAGCTTTCCGACTCCCGCAATTGCAATTTCTCTTAATCCCTATCAGGGATTGAAACAATTTTTGATTCCCAATCAAGGCACAGCCGCCAACATTGCAATTTCTCTTAATCCCTATCAGGGATTGAAACCAAATGTCCCACATTTACCCAAATCGTATCTTTTAAATTGCAATTTCTCTTAATCCCTATCAGGGATTGAAACATTAACTATTTTTGGTTGCCGTGCTAGTGCTAGATTGCAATTTCTCTTAATCCCTATCAGGGATTGAAACGATGAATTCCCAAATTTAGGCTGATCGCCTTTTGATTGCAATTTCTCTTAATCCCTATCAGGTGACTATTAATTCTCTAGCTAATTCCTACACTATTCAACGCAAATCCGGCGAGTAGTATTCATTAATTGTACCGCATAACAGCATAGCAATTTGTTTGGCTTGCAAGTACAACAGTTCTTCATAAGAGCATTTGATTTTTGTCCCTGGATAGGTAAATTGCTCGTTCATTTTTTGCATATATGAGTATTGAAGCGCATGAACTACAGAAAGCGGTAATCCCGATTTATCTCCATGTCCATCAAAATCTTCCCTAACAATCACTTGCTTATTTAAAACTCTGATCACCACTAACTCACTGTAGAGCTTAAACTCATTCGCTAAATCGGCAATCAAGGCTTGTTGTTGATGACGATTCGTATGCCAAAATCCGATTGTGGGGTTTAGTCCGGTATTTTCAACTGCTATTTTTACCGATTCTTCTAGCAATCTATAGCTAAAATCTAACATCCTGCTGACAACTGAATTTGGTTCATGGCATTTTAAACCCCACTCATGTTTGAGCAAATGCCCAAAAACACTGTAGTACAGTTGTTGTCCCTGTTGAAACGTTTCTAGAAGTGCAGCAATGCTTTCTTGTTGATAAACCCGATTGATAACTTGTTCCATTTGCTCACAGGCAATATCAACAGCACTATTAGATTCACCACGCGAACGCATCAGATAACGACGGCATCGCCGCAGGTTTCCCCACACAGAGGGACGCATTATCTTTAACTTCATTTCTTGGCTCATGTTGGCTTGGGCAAGATCAATCTTCTCTTCTATTGAGCTTGCCCCAGCAATCTTTCCCATAAAGGAGCCAGTTTGTGAAAATATCACAATGGGAATTTGATAATTTATGATTTTAGATAACGCTTGCGGCTCAATTGCTATTGGTTCGACTGTCATGATCGCTCTGATTTTCTTCAATGCCGCACAGCTATTATTCTCTGGCTGCTGAATATATAAATAGTTCGGGTCGGTTGAAAGCTCAATCCTTGTACCTGCTCTCAGATAAAGTGTTACAAGACTTCGCTCTATGGTGAATTTCTGAGTAGGTTTCGGGATGTTCATCCCAGACCGGTATTCCAATTTCTCTTCCATCATTTCCTGGTTTACGTTGCCACTACCTACCCCATCAACCCCAAATGCCGATGGAAAGCCTCAACCGCATTTGCTACACCATCCTCACCCCTAATTTTCTCGCCTAGCTCCTGGGCTTTAGACTGCATCCCCTCATCACCCAGTACAGCTTCAATCGCTGCCGCTAGAGTTTTTTCTGATACTTCCTTGTATGGTATTGGTTTGGGGCTGACTCCTAACCGCATTAGCATCTCACCCCACACTGGCTGATCTGCAATAAAGGGTACGACGATTGAGGGTATCCCTGCTTTTAACACCGCCGCCGTTGTACCTGCGCCACCATGATGTACCATTGCTTTCACTTGAGGTAATAGCCAGTCATGAGGAACATCTTTAATGACAAACACTCTTAGCACATCTTTAGGATTGACTATTCGACCCACATTACCCCAGCCTGACAATATAATGCCGCCTTGATGGGTTTTCTTTAAGGCTTCCACAATATAGTAGGTCAGGTATTCTGGGTTAGGCATGGTCATACTGCCGAATCCGAAGCATAAAGGTGCTTGTTTGAATCCTAGAAAATCCCACAGTTCATCAGGGGCTTGGTCTTCGTATTCGTCGGCACAGTCAATAAACCAGAACCCAGTTACATAAGCCCACGCTGGCCAGTCCCTTGGTTTTGGAATAACGTGCGAACTAAACCCATACAACACCGGAATCCTGGCTACGTTAGCCGGAGTCTTTCTCCTAAACCGACTGCCCAAGAACGGTAGCGGCGGCAATTTTAATGTTTCGGTTCGGAAAGAGTTGATTAGTTTGCGGTTTTTCTGCCAGTACAACAACTCTGCAATGAAGTAACTGGCGTAGTTTATCGCTTACTTAATGGGTTATTAGCTATCTGGCTAAATCTCAAAAATGGGAACGTGCCTGTGGGTGTCAACGGCACAACTGATGCCATGAAGCAGGGTACGCCTAATTTCTCCGCGATGTGATATCCCCAGTTCGTCAACGGCGTGTAGATGATTACTTCAGTTCCTTGACAAGCAGCGTAGACGCGTAAGCGGCTTGTCGCAGACATCGCGGAGTGCATCTGTTGAAGCAGCAATTTATCACTTACCATCGGGACTTTTTCTCCCGCAATCAATCGCATCCCTTTTTTTGATTGCAATAGTTCTTGCGAATTGCCAGCTATAGGGGCAAACTCCAAATCAAACTGTCTCACGAATGACTCAAAGTTTTCGTTGGCTGCCACTGTTACCTCATGCCCTGCGCGTTTCAAGCCAATAGCTAGGGCGCAGTATGGTTGCACGTCGCCCCTAGAACCAAATGTCAGGATCGTAATCTTCAGTTTTCGGCTGGGTGGACTTTGGTTCAATTGCTTCCCCTACTGGCAACTTCAGTTCTACTGTTGAATTTTATCGGATTGAGGGTGGGTGTGGGCGATCGCCTTTGGGGTTGGCGTAGCCATCGCTGTTGTAAGTATGAACAATCAAAAGCTGCTCTTTCCTTGCGTCAGAGCAGCTTTAAGTAGTGGAGTTTATCTAAGGGACTTTTCGGCTGTTGTCCCTGGCTGTTTACATTCCCCTGTTTTTGGGAGTGTAGATTAGCCAAAAATTGGGTCTGCATTAAGTTCCCACTGATGCTTGAGCAATTCTTTGTAAGTTGTTTCCTGAATTATCATCTGTTCATGAAGCACGAGTAACAACTCTTGAGCTTGTTCACGAGACATCTGCTGTACTTGGTCAGCAAAACTTCTCAGGCTAAATTCTTGTTCTAAGGATAAATTTATGGGTTGGTTCAAAGTTCTTATCGCCCAACTGGACGAAAACTAAAGGGTAAATGCTGCCTTGGAAAGAAGTCTTCATATTTATTCCCACATCTCACTCGTACACTCATCACACTTATTGGTATTTCCTTGTTCACGAGATTTCGTTTAAATATGAATTTCTATTAACAAGTGTAACAATATTTTTACAAACTTGCCGCCATCTCTTCTTGACTAGTAGAGGCAGGGGAGGCGGCAATACGGTTCGGATAAGGAACTTACCTAGTGTGGCAAAACTTACTAGAGAGGAGCAGAAATCCTGTAATCTTGAGCTTGTAACGAAATAATGGTGCAAAAACTTGGTAAGAAAAAGTTTAAAACCAGAAGCAACATCGTTTGAAGTACTCGATTGTGTTCAAAAAAAATGCCCTTCGTGCGGTCAAGCAATGTGGAATGAATACAATAATCCTCGACATATAAGAACGCTAAATGGGGTAGTAGAACTACAGCTAAAAATTCGGCGATGTCAAAATAAGTCATGTCTGCGGTATAAAAAAGCATATCGACCAGAGCAAGAAGGTTCCTTAGCTCTACCACAGAACGAATTTGGGTTGGATGTGATTGCTTATATAGGAGCATTACGCTACCAGGAACATAGGAGTGTTACCCAAATACACGCTCACCTTGAATTAAAGGGTATATGTATAAGTCAACGAACGGTCACGCACCTAATTGACAGATATGACGAGAAAATTCTTTATGGCTAAAAGACCATAAAAGGTTAAAAGCCATAATGGCTAATCAAGGACGGGTAATATTAGCCATTGATGGGATGCAGCCAGAAATTGGACATGAGGTATTATGGGTAATTCGAGATTGCTTATCTGGAGAAATCTTACTAGCTAAAACCTTATTATCATCAAGAAATGAAGATTTAGTGGCGTTATTATTAGAAGTAACTAATACTTTGGATGTACCAATTGATGGAGTTGTTAGTGATGGACAACAATCAATTCGCAAAGCTGTTGGGTTAGCATTACCTAGAATTGCTCATGGTTTATGTCATTACCATTATCTGAAAGAAGCAATTAAACCCATATATGAGGCGGATAGACATGCAAAAAAGGAATTGAAAAAAAAAAGTTAGAGGATTACGAGAAATTGAACGTAGCGTTACCAATGAAGA
Organism: Nostoc sp. HK-01; assembly: GCA_003990705.1. Lineage (GTDB taxonomy): Bacteria > Cyanobacteriota > Cyanobacteriia > Cyanobacteriales > Nostocaceae > Nostoc_B. Next base: position 58,242 of record AP018319.1, on the reverse strand, counting down.
TAAGGATTTGGTAACTATTATTGAAGATTATTGCTCGGCAGTCCGTAGTTCTATAACCAATGATGGTCATCCACCGTTAGAGGCATCTGGATTAAAGTTACAAGAAAATTTGACTTTGATAGAACAAAGCTTAGAACGGATGGAAAAAAAAAGTGCTTTACCACCACCTTTAGTTAACCTAAAACTCCTTCTAGCTAAGGGATTATTTGCTACTGCATCTTTATTTTTACCTGTTAGGGTTGCATATAAGTGGGTTGATAAAGCTAGTAATATTCTCAACAATAAAATAGGTCTTGATGCTGCTGGGGTCAAACAAAGTTATCAGCAACTGTTGACAGAAATGTCCCAACAAAAGCACAAAGCTGGTACCCTGAACACTGCAATCGATAACTTCATAAAAACTACCCACAGCTACTGGTCTGGACTTTTTCATTGTTATGAAATTGAAGATTTTCCCAGAACTAATAATGACTTAGAACACGCTTTTGGTATGCTACGTCATCATCAACGTCGTTGTACTGGTCGTAAAGTTGCACCCTCATCCCTCGTTATTCGTGGCTCTGTCAAACTTGCCTGTGCGCTCGCTACTAAACTTCATTCTTTTACCGCATCTGATTTAGCACAAGTTGATATTGTTACTTGGCTTGAATTACGCTCTCAATTGCAAAAACACCACAAAGCAAGAATTGAACAATTTCGATTTCGCAGAGACCCCAAGGGTTACTTGGCTAATTTAGAGAGTCGTCTTCTCTAGTAAGTTTTACCACACTAGTCTTTTCTTTTGTTCAAAAAGGGGAATCCAGGTGCTTCAGAATCTACAGATTTAGGTATGAATTGGGTGGTAGAACAATTTGTTGAGCGAACTTCTGTTGGATTATTAAAAAATGACAAGCGATTACCTAAAGCCTTAGTAGAAGCCAGCAAAGGCAATTTGAATGCGCTTCGTTCTTTGTCGCGCAAAAGTGGTGAAGAAATTGAATCTGATTTAAAGTTATTTAATTCAGTTCTCGCAATTGTGCGCGATGATTACTGTCGCGCTTTAATTCGTTGGATTAGAAATATAGCTGCATTTAATGAAGTTGTTATTTGCGGGGGTACATCTGAGTTTGTACGCCCTGAATTAACAGAACATTTCCAAAAAGAAGGTATACCGATTTCTTGGAATGGAGGTGTTGATATTCCCAAACCACTTGATACTCTGGGTTTAGGGGACAGAGTGGCCGATGTTTGGACTGCACATATTACCTATATTAAAGAACTGGACAATCATTTTGGTTACAAACGCACTCAACCATTGGTTCCAGATAACTATCAACATCCAGGTGTCCGAAATCGACAGCAAGAAACAGACCTTTGGAATGGCAAGCAGAATAGCTTTTTGACCATATAATCCCAACCCTTTAATTCGCAATTAAAAGATTTCGGTTTTTGGTAGAAGCGATCGCATAAATTTTTTCCACCAAAATCTCAATAAACATTGCTGATGCACTAAATTTATGCCAACAGACATCGAACAGCAAACCCAAAAGTTATTACAATTCGCACAAGAACAGAACTTTGATGAGCGTTATCTAGGTTATTTTGGTGATGTTTGGCAAGAGGCTGGCGTAAAAGACCTCTCGAAAGCAACTACTCAGGATGCCGAAAAAGCTCTACAAGTTCTAGCCAACAGTGCGGCTAGTGGAGAATTTGTAAAGGCATGGTTGTCTGTTGCAGTTCGCCAGGGTGTTCCGTCCAATGTGTTGGAATACATTCTTGAAAGTGATATTGATGGCGACGGACGGACGTTGGCGCAGGAAATTTTTGTTGATGGCACAGATCCCTTAGAACAAGATTCCCCTGCGCCACAGCAAGCAATTAATGTCCGAAGTCAAGGCATCGAACTAGAGCTTTAGCATGAAATTGCAAAAAAATCTACAGAAATAAGTACGAATTTTTTTGTACTCCTGTAGATTGTTTTAGCAGAACTCAGCAGATACACTCTGTTTGGATAACTCAAGATATTCCTCTTTCACTTTTCATAACACCACTCTAGTAATATCAATTCTTTAATGCAAATTATTGATATTACTGAATATTTACCAAACAAATTTGAGGAAAATATGCAGCAACCATTGACAACACTGAATGGCTCCAGCAAGCATACACAAATATCTCAACCACAGTTGTTAAATTCTGATTTAACACCAATTCAGTATCAGCAGAAATTAGAGGCTTTACTTTTTCAAAAAGCGGAACGAGGCGAAGACTTAGAACCCTGTATTAATGCCTTAAATTACTTTGTCAGTCAGAACAAACAACTTGATTTGATCAACAAAGTTTACACTGATGCCAAAAAAGAATTGTCAGTATTTAGCTCTGTTCAGAGAGTAGCTATAACTGTTTTTGCTATTCTCGGCATGATTGGCGTTTTCAATTGGGCTTTTACTCAGGCTCGGCAGAATCAAACTGCAAAACCCCCATCAATTCATCAGAAAATTCAGCCATAAATGTGATGTCGGGGGTGTAGAGCATCCCCTCTTCCCCTCACACTCAAAAGATGGCGATCGCCCTACTCAATTACCATAATTAATACTAAATTGAAGGCAAATAAGTGGAGCTAATTGTTTCCTTCATCATTGTTGTTGTAATACTTTTAACAATTTGGGTATTAAGTCCAACCAAGAAGTTTAAACAACGACAAAAAAGGAAAAAATCACCCAAGCGCCAAACAAAGCATCAACGCAACATCAACCACGCCAACGCAGTTCTGCAATGGCTCCGCAGCAAACACCCTAAACCTGAATTGCCCACTGTAATTGCGACACTGCGTAAAATTAGTCCCTATGTTTTTGAGGAGTTGTTATTAATTTGCTGCCAAAAACAGGGCTGGCGAATTGAGCGTAATTTCAAATACAGTGGCGACGATGGTTTGGATGGTCGTGTGTGGATTTCAGGCAGATTGTACCTGATTCAAGCCAAACGGTATGCGGATTATATTAATTCGCAGCACATACAACAGTTCCAACAAGTTATTGATCGTGAAGGCGCTAGTGGGGGATTCTTCATTCACACAGGAAAAACTGGGGACAAGTCTAAACAAATGATTAGTGATTGTCCCCAGATAACTTTGATTAGCGGTCAGAAGTTGGTTGATTTTGTTTTAGGTAAGCCAGTTGAAATAACATCAACCTCGTTTATTTAGATGAACGGTAGTGTGTCTAAATCAAAAGGCAGGCTGCTTGGTTCCTCGTTGTTTCTTAAATCTGTCTGCATTTGTTCTAGGCGTTGTTTGTATGTGCCGTTGGCAGGTTTGAGACTTCCCATCAGCCAAGCACCATAGTTAATTCCTTGTTCGGCGTGGGATGCTGACATTCTGTTAAAATTTTCAACTTCAATTTGCTGCCGCCGTTCCATTTCTGCCAGCCATCCCTCACTAATTCCCTGCTTTAAAGCAGATTGAATATACTCGGCTCTGAGAGTACCGTCTGGGTTAAATTGTTCTTTCTCTGTGGGCGTGAAGAAGTCGTAGGCGGTGTATTCTATCCATTCTTCTGGTTCGGTTTCATCCAAATGTTTTAACTTATCGTATTTAATTTTTAGCCGACGAGCGTAATCATCAATTGCTTCATTACTATAGCCTTCAGAGAACATCTGCTCCCTAGCTTCATGCTTTAAGTTTCCGTTGCTATCAAATTCTTTTTTGTGCATATTGAACCATCTTTTGGTTCTAGACATATTTATGGTGGACATAATTGAAACCTCACAAAATTGATAAATATTTAATATTTGAAGAGTTATGACTCTAGAATTTAAACATTTTGACACTAGACTAAATAATTGGATTCATGTTGATGGAGATAGCAAAAATCCTAAATCAATTTTAACTGAAAAGTTGGATAATACTCTACTAGAATTTTACTTTCCTGGCAAGGAATTTTCTTTTGGACATCTAGATGAGTATAGTAGCCCAGAAGATTTTAAAAATCATCCAAATGGGCAGATTTTGTTATTATCTTCTAAGACTAGATTGCTATATGGTTCGCCAGAATGTCTAGAAGTAATCGACAAGTTATGCCCTGATAGAAAAGACCGGGGTGCTTATGGTTCTATTTTTCTAGGTTCCTGCAAAAACTCTATTAACGAAACCCTAAACATTCTAGTAGTAAATGATGACTCAGATCCGACTAAGGCTGGAGAAAATGGAGGAATAATTAGAAAAGAAGATGCCTTTAATTTAGTAGGAGACTGTTATGGACAAATTTCAACCCAATTATACGATAAGCTAACTAAAAGAGAAGAACAAAAAGACAAAAGTTATCGCGTTATTCAGCATCGCTTTGGTTGGAGAGAGGGAGATGGAGAGGACACCAAGTATAGGTTTGGAAAAGGCACTCTACGTCCTTACAATTTGGACGATATTAGGTATGCAGATCCAAACAATACACCCAAAATCGATTTAATTCTCCCCCTCTCCAGCTTCAAAGGTACAGATAAGGATCGCCCAGGCGGAGCTATTAAACCCCAAATTCAACCAGGACTATACAGGCAAAAAATTTGGCTAGGCGAAAAGTCTCAATCAGAGCGTGGGAAGACAGCGATATCTCAATTGTTAGCATCATTCCCCCAAGGCATAAAAGACTTCGCTGAGGAACTAGAGGCACAGGCTCAAAAGCTGGCAGAAAACCAAAGTGACCCCAGGAAGGTAGCACAACTTTTCTGTGAAAAATACGAGAAGCGTAAGGCTTTCACGGAAGGACAAAAGGCTTCACTAGAACAACAAATTACTGAACAAGTTGCTGATGGTTCACTTTTTAAACAATTAGAGCTTCTTACTTGGAATGAAGCTGAAGAACAATTTGAAGCAAGTGATGATTTGGATGAAGGGTCACAGAAAGATGATTTATTAATGTACAAGCTCATCAAAGCTGATTTGGTGAGTGGACATAACCAAATTTTAGAAACAGAGAAAGTCAGAAAAGAACTTACAAAATTCGTTCAGGGGGAATGGAGAGATATCGCACAGGGGCGGACACTGACTTTTGATAGAGCTATGATTATCCCATCCAAGGAATTGAAGAACGGAGAAATCTGTGTGCCTTGGTTGGATGAAGGGGAAAAAATTCTTAATTTCCGTTCACCATTCCTAAACTCTAACGGGTTGTGTGTTTCAACTAACAAGCTTGTCGATGACCGATTAGGGCCAGATGGTGAACCGTTAAAAGGAATTATCATCGTCAACGATGAAGATTTAAAACGCATCAAAGCGAGACTTCAGCCCGACGAAATAGCGCCATTAGAAACCGAATCAGAACGCCAGGGACGAGATTTTGACGGCGACTGCATTGGTGTGGCACTTGCTAGGAAATACCCCAATCTTACAGCAGAAGCGGAGTACAGAAATCAGAGAGAAAATGCTTACGCTCCTACTGTTAAAGAAAAGAAACAATCATTCTATATTAACTCAGAGCAACCACCATTTGAGCAGATAGCCATACACATGAGCGATGGCATCAGTGTGGGCATTATTAATAATCAAGTGACCTCACTTTTATCTTTAGAGTCTGAAATCGAAATCCTTAAAACTTACGGAACTTCTGAGCAAAAATCAGCGTACTTAGACCGAGTGCTAGAACATTATGAAAAATTATTAGAATCAGAAAATTATCAAAATAATCCGAAACAAATTAGGGAAGAATATAAACCTAATATACAAGAGTTTGTAACACTCGCTCAAAACCCAAATAGAACGCCTGAAATCATTGAGCAAGCGATGAATACTAATCGCCAATTGTATCGTAAAATGATTGAGGAGGCGTGTTATCACAACCAAATTGCGGTGGATTTATTCAAAAGCTCCAGAAAACCTGAAATGGGCTTGATTAAAGAAAATAATCGCTATTTATATCGCCAAGTTAACTATATTAAAGACAAAAAATCACCAACAGCTTATTTAAATTCTGGGATAAAAACAGAGGGTTACTCTCCAGTAGAATTATTAATTAATCAAACCAACAAATACTTCCAAGAATCAAAGTTAGAATCCCGCCCTATAGTCCAATTCAGTAACCTATTTCAAGGAGTAGAATTTACACCCCAGCAGAGATTTAGCGCGATCGCCGCCAAATATGAGTTCGATAAACTCTACAACGCCGCAGTAGGGATGGAACGGCGGCGGGAAACTGAGCGAGGGCCAAGCGCCATCATCGAAACCCAACAGGGTACAAAGCTAGAGATGACGAACCTCCTGCGCTACAAGCATCCTGGCATTTGGAAGGCGCAGTCCATTAACTTAAAACTGGAGACAGATAAACGAAGTAACAAATTACTAGCACTAGCCCAAATTGACAACGAGCTTGACGATAACGGCCAGCCCAAATTCCGTAGATTGGGAAACGTTAGCTCACAGTCAGTTGAGGAAAATAACCTCAAACCTGGAATGACAACCAACAACGCCAAGCTGGTTGAATTCCGTCCCGAACTGACCAAAGGACAGACTAGGTTAATGTTTTCTCAGGCGTACAAATTTGCTGAAGCATACCGAGAAAGCATACCAGAGTCGGAGCGATTGTCGGCTGCGGCGGCAGCGTGGAATGTGGGGGCTGCTCGGCAGGATGAGTTGGAAGATAAGCAGTCTGATAAAAGTCAAATCCAGAAAAAGACTCCCAACTTTGTGTTCGCGGCATTCCCTGATGAAATTGTCTCCCGGTTGGAGCAGATGCAATTTACTGATTTGCGAGTAGGGACGCTGAGTAATGAGGCTAACAACTTCAAGGGTAAAGAATGGAACCCCGACGAGAAGTACAATGTGGAAATCCGAGCTAGTGACCACCCACCGGAACACGAGCGCCATGCTTCGAGATTAGTGTTCGTTGCCGATGGTGATGGCGAATATAGGGAATTCGCTGCATTGGAACCGAGGACGGCACATTTACCAATTGGGACAAAAGCTCTAGCTAAAATTCTACCTGGGGAAACATCGACTGCTAATGCCACTGTTGTTGTGCCAGGAAAAGAAGCAGTAGAGTTTACCATCAGAGAAATCAAAAAGTTTTCTTACGCTGACAAGACATGGAATGGTGAATCCGTAACATTGGAAATTGGTAAAGTACCAGTTCCCACAGGAGTAGTAAAAATCAAATTAGATGGTAAAACTCTTGGAGAGTTGGATGCCGACTCTATCAAACAACTTCAGGCAGTAAACTATCTTGCTGACGGGAAATCTCTTAATCTCAAGCTTACGACCATATCCGAAAAACACAATGCTTTTGTGATAGCTGAGTCACCAAATGGGAATTTTATAAAGATTGATAAAACTAATTCTTACGATTATGAAGGTCAAAAATTCGCAGATAAAGAATACAGAAAACTTACCCTAGAAGTACCCCAATCTCAAGTAAGAGATGCCGTGTTTTTAAATGGGGAACCTTTGGGAGTTTTGTTTTTTAATAAGGATAAAGAAGCAATCAAAAATTTGGGGGCGCTACAATTTGGGAAACTGACTCCAATTAATGTGACGCTTCAGAGTAACTTCAACACCACAATGGTAGTCAAGGTTGACCCGGATACCATTGAATACCCAGAGGTTTGGGTTAAGGAAAATCATGTGTTTGGTCAACAGATAACGTCGGAAGAACAACACAGAGCAATCGAAAAAACTGCGGCAATTTTGTACCAAATCAAAGAACGCCCAACTATTCTTTTTGCAACGCCAGAAGATAAAGAACTTGGCATCACAAAGATGGCTGTGGACAATCATAAAGTTGAGACTGTGACCAAGTGGTTGAACGAAAAGAACATAGCGATTGCCCAATTACCAAAGGAAGATGTGCCACTAGAAACCAAGAAGGGACTAGCGGTGTTCAACCTAGCGAATTCGTCCATCCCTGAACCAGTTTTTGAGGCGATGGCCAAGAAATTTGGAGAAGTGATTGATTCCCAGACTGAATACGAGAAGAAATTGCGATCGCTGCCAGATAGACCAAAGCATCTCAAACCGCCACAGCCAGTTGTCACTATAATTGAATCTCCAAAGGTTCTCTTAGGAGCTAATACAGTAATATCATCCCAAAATCCACAGTCTACGCTACATACTAGTATAAATGAACCAGTAGTTATATCCGGCAAGCCCATACCCATGAATTTCCCCCTCATGCTGCACGGGGAAGCCAATCCCCTCCCAGTGAATACTTGCATTGATGCGATGCGGGGGCATGGCAGAGTTCACACCACCAGGGCGTATGAACCGTATAAGCAATATGGGTTTAAAGAAGGAGACATTGCTCTAGCTTCTGGCGGCGGGAAGCAAGTCGCTTTCCGAGTTGGCAAACAGTATCAAATCACGCAGCAGATGATTGCCGACACCCAGTATCAGCAGCAGTGGGTGCAAATGGAAAAGCACTCAGCTAAAGCTTTGCCAGAACTGTTCACGGGCAAGCCCCAAGTGTGGGGACTTAACATGGAACCCCTGGGCGATTATGTGAACGGTCAGATAGTACCGTTTGAGGAGCAGCAAAACAAAGCCGTCCCCAGCCAAGAATCTCAAACTATAACCATCGACCACTTGCGCTCATGGTACGCCACTGCTAACAACCTGGGAAAATCAGAAGATTACAAACAACGCATTGTCCAAATCGCCAATGAGTTTAAGGTTACTGGGCAATTATCGCCCCAAGCAAGAGAAGCAATGGAGAAAGATACAGTTAACCGAATCGCCCAAATCGCTCACAAAATCGTGTCAGCTTTGGGTCAGTGTGAAGAAGATGGTACGACCCGTGTCCAGGGTAAGATTTACGATGTCAGCTTTCACCCTGAGCAACGTTCTTGGGCGATCGCGCACTCAAAGGGTGATGTAATTCTGCGTGTGCAAGCTGGGAGAGTGCAGATTAACAAATTGACACCGGAAATTGTGCAGCAGTTTGAGAGTGCTAATAGCAAAGTTGATGAGGTTTTAGAAACTAAAAAACAGGTAGCAGGACTACAAAGATAATTTGTTAGTAAAAAAATAAAGCGACTAATTTTAAGTAGCTGTCCGATTTAACAACAAACCTATCAGCAAATACAGCATAATAATACTGCTAGTTGATGAGGCAATAAGTCTAAGACTGTTATATTGAATCAGTTTGCGGATGCAGGCTTTATCAGAATACCCTTGGCGCTGGAGTCGATTATGAATTGGAACAGCAAACGTGAGGCTGGTGATCATAATTGATGCGTTCAGCACAAGCAACATAAGTACCCAGCCAAGCTTAACTTCTACTGGATGTACAAATGCCAGTAGCAGTGTACTTAGCATCAGCAACACATAAGGTATGTAGATACTAAACGGGAGCCTGCGTTCATATTCTTTGTGAAAGGATACAAACTCTGTTTGTCCAACCCAAGCAAAGAGTGGATAAGTAGTGACCTGTGTGTACCAATGCAGAGCATTGTTGAAAAATGTTGCAGAAGCTGCAATCACGAAAACAATAATTTCTATGCTCATGATGTTTGTATTTCCTATATTACTGATGAATGCAAATCAATTAATGGCTTCTGAGGTAATAGAAATACTTACCAAGCCTCATCAGTCAAGAACATCTACTGTCTGCTGGAATCATGTTCATATAACCCCAAAACAAACTTGCGTTATTCGTCAACATCTTTGGCTGTGGTTGATTTCCATGAAACGTTGCTGGTCGCAACACGCTTTAGCAGTCTATTCAGAGTCTGTTGTTCTTCTAGTGTTAAAGCAGCGAAGAATTGTTTTGCTGCATCAATTGAAGCAGATTCTGCTTGTTGGAGTCGTTGTTTGCCAGCCTCTAAAAGATAAACTTCGTAGGCTCGGCGATCGCTCGGATGAGGTCGTCGTTCAATTAAGCCCTGCTGTTCTAGGTCATTGAGCAAAGTAACCATACTAGCTTTATCAACACGAAGTTTGTCACCTAATCGTGCTTGAACCATTGCACCTTCAGCAGCCAGTAATTGGAGGATACCAACCTGGAGCGGGCGCAGATTTAAGGGAGTCATAGCACGGGTATAAAACTGTGCGCCAAGTTCAGTCACCCAGTGAAGTACAAAGCCTGTCCAGTGACTTAGACATTCTGGCAAAGGCTCCCAGTCTAAATCGTGATCACTAAAAGTATGCGAATTAACTGATGGGCTTTCCCGCTTTGGTACTTCAGCAGATTGCTTGGAGGATATTCGTCTCTTCATAGAACCAAAAACGCTTGCTTAAACAAACGTTAGCACAAAAAACGTTTGTTTAACAAACTACTTTTAGTTCACCATATCAATTTGGGAAAAATATATTCTCAGGAATCTTTAACTAAAAAAGGCAGAACGCAATCCTGACTCCTGCTCTATGTCCGTGACCGTGAAGCATTCAACGGACACGTCGTTCAGATAAAGATTGACGATGAGGTTTAACTGAAAATAGATGAAACAGAAGACAAAATGTGTAGGAAAATAACGCAAAGTAGCGGAAACTTGTGCGATGAAAATCTTAGCGATTTCGGGAAGTTTAAGATCTAGTTCTGTAAATACTTCACTGTTACGTGCAGCAGCGGGGTTGGCTCCTTTAAATGTTAACTTCACCATTTACGAAGGGCTGGCAGACCTACCCCACTTTAACCCGGAACTTGACAACGAAATTCCACCAATATCGGTAACAAACTTACGTCAACAGCTTGGGACATCTGACGGAGTAATTATCTGCACACCTGAATATGCTTATGGAATGCCCGGAGTACTAAAAAACGCTTTAGACTGGATTGTTTCGTCAGGTGAATTAGTGGGTAAACCTGTGGTGACAATTAGCGCATCACCTTCAGATTTAGGAGGTTCTCAAGCTCATGCTTCATTACGCTTAACATTGACTGCATTAGCCGCAAACATGGTTGAAGGAGGAGAGTTGACTGTTGGGTTTGTGACAAAAAAAATCAATGGTTTAGGTGAAATAAAAGACTCCCAATTATTACAAGCGCTCACTTCAACTATAGAAATGCTTGTACAAAATATCCAATCACAGCTGCCAAGATAGATGCAGCGCTTACGCATCCCCAATTTCTTTTGAGTTTTTGATTTAATTAGCAACTCCTTGACATATTCTTTTGGGATTTTAATGCTTACAAAGTGGAATCAGAAATTTGTTGTGTAATCAATTTGAGTAATTATCATAAAATGGAAGAATTATCTCAGTCACTCATAGATATCTGGTTAGAAGATGGGCAGAAAATAAGTGAGCATTATAATGAGCTAATACTTAAAGAGGGGATATTATCAGCTAAAAGCCTGAACGAAAGAGCAGAAACAAGAGACTTTAGTGTTTTTGCTAACCTTTTGTCAGATGTAGTAATAGAGCCAAATTATTCACTATTAGATATAGGTTGTGGTAAAGGCGAATTACTTGATTATTTAATGTTAAATTTGCCGTATTCCCATAAATTAGATTACTTAGGTATTGATATTGTGCCTGCGTTTATATCAGCAGCTAAAGAGAAATACCCTAGAAGGAAATTTCAAAAGTATAATTTCGTTCAGGCTTCATTTTTTCCAGAAAAACAATTCGATATTGTCATAGCTTTAGGAGTTTTAGTAACCAGAGTAAGAGAATACAACTTATTTTTTGAATATTTTGTCAATAAAATGGTCAAGTGCGCTAAGAAGCCAGTTGTATTTAATATAATTTCTGAGATTGAAGCTGAATCTTTGAATTATTCAAATCCAAAAGGTGTTGGACACTCCACAGTTTTAGACATTGAAGTTTTGCATTCAGTAATTAATAGTATTGATTGTGCCGATTGGCGAATAAAACCATTCAAAATATTTCCAGATGCCACTGATATGTTTGTATCCATTCAATTGTAGTAGCTGGAAATTAAGTTTAAGCAACCTCATTAACTAATGAATTATGCTATTCATAAATTTTGGAAATGCTAAATTATTGTTGCGCTTAGTTATCTTTTATTTCTAAACTTCGCCAGAGATACCAACAAGCAATAGTACGGTAAGGTTTCCACATCTGTCCTATTTCTTGGACAGTTTTTTTCTTGGGTAGTTCTGCTAAAGCATACAGCCTGCGAATGGCAGCACGAATACCTAAGTCATCTACAGGTAAAACATCCAATCGATGTAGACGAAACATCAATAACATTTGAACCGTCCAAAGTCCAATACCTTTGATGAGGGTTAAAATCTCAATAATCTTCTCATCATCCATTGTTTGCAATTCTTCCAAGCTAGGCAATCCATCCACAACTTTCTGAGCCAAATCTTTTAGATATAAAACTTTAGGACGTGAAATCCCAGCACCTCTTAAAACCTCATCTGGGGTATTGAGGATATCTAAAGCTGTTGGGACGTTTTCAGAATAAAGCTGCAAAAATCTACTATGGATGGCAGCAGCAGCTTTAGTGGATAATTGTTGATAAAGAATTGCTCGTGATAGCGAAAACAGTAAATCTCCAGTTTGTTGGGCTTGGTGTAGTTTGTAATCTCCCACTATGTCTATTAAATTGGCCAAGATTGGATCTGAATTTTTGAGCGTTTGAATCGCGGTTGAGTAATCCATTTTTTGTACAGGAATGTTTATTATAGAAAGATAAAGTAACGTAAAAACCACATCGCTTTCTTGTCATCATCCCAAAATCTCAATCACCGCAGCCAGCACAGCCGCAGCCCGATCTCCCGTTGGCACAAACAGCCGCTTACGCCAATCGATAATCGGGCGTGAAGCAACCGACAGACACCAGTGGTAAAGACAGCGAGAAGCAAGAGTAGATAGAGCGAGCGCAAAAAAGATAAGCTAGAACAGTAAAGAACTATCACAAGTTAGTTGTGCATGAAGTAGTTCAGATGTAATTAAGTTGCACAAAGGACAAGCTTAGAAACGAAGTTTGCATCAATAGCATACTTGCAACAAACACACTTGTGATAACGTTAAAACTCTGATTGAAATTCGATAGATACTTAGATGCAGATACAGCCGCCCCCAGAAAAATTTCTCTCGACACTATTATCCATAAGAAACTATTACGCGCCACTGGTAGAAAAGTACGGAAAATTATATCGAGAAGCATTAGACAACTTAAGTCATGTAGAAGCATTGTTGTCGAACTGGCCTGTAACTGTAGAGGTGGATAGCAATGGCTTTTCTCTCGAAGTAGCAGAAGAAATATTTCCTGTATCCACTCAAGAAAGCAGCAATGATAATAGCGTTGATGTTTTGAAAACAGCAGCAGAATTATCAGAAACTCAGGATCATGAATTATCACCAGTAACCAACATAAAAGCCGAGGCATTTCCTAGCGAGAATCAAGAAGATATCAACTCGCAATTAGAAGAAACTCAGCCAATAGTTACTGCTGAAGAAAATATATTCTCAAATGATAGCTTTGATAGTTCTCAAGCTCTGGAGTCTACCAATACTGAAGAACCAACCGCTACAACAGAAGAAGATAATGCTGTTCAAGAAAGCGACATCAAAGACGACACTGACGATACTTTAGAAGCAGAAAGTGAATCAGCCCAACCCGGTACGACTGAGCCATTACCCCAAGAAGAGGAACCTCCAGTCGCTGAGTCTACCAAGCAAGAAGAAAACAGCACTACGTCAAACCAATCATTCTATGGGCAAGAGATTCCAATGCTGGATGAATATCGCTCTCTAAGACGTATAGAAGCGGTAGAAAAGGTGTTACAGCAGCATAAAGGCAGTGTATGTCATATAGATTTTGTAGTGCGATCGCTGTATGGGGAATTAGAACCGAAAGCTTGGAAGGTAGTCAAAGGTAGAGTTCAATCAACACTGACTCAAGGCAGAGAAAGCAAGAAATGGACACTGGTTCCAGGGAAACCAGGGTACTACACAATAGATTTGAAATTGCTTAACTCTAAGCGTAAAGAAAGTTCTTCCAAGCCTAGCCAAACGAAAAGTAAACAACCACAGCCGCAAGTTAAAGAAGATACTAGCCCTGATGTTGCCTCCAAGCCTAACCAAACTCAAGCCAGAAAACCATCTCCCCAAGCGAAAGCTAATGTCATATCCATGAAAGGGAAGTATGAAGGGCAATTTTTGATAGATGCAATTACTTCATTACTGCAAAAAAATCCAAGAAAAGTGTTTGATTCAGGTGAAGTAATTTACCGACTGTATGGGGAACTCTCCCCAGAACAAGTCAAACAAGTTAAACCTGCTGTACTCAATGAATTGTCACGGGGTTATCGCTCAGGCAGATTTTCTAGAGTACCAGAGGAAAAAGGACTGTATATTTGGGATGCTAAATTACTACCGGACTAGTGGCAATTCGCGGCGGTAGCGAGAGAGCGAGCTACCGCTACGAAGATCGCAATTGGCGATTTGCGGTTGCCAGAACGCAATTAACAGAACAGAGCCAAATTAACCCTGTTGTGTCACTATCGCGGTAGTATAAGAATGTAAAAAGCCTAGAACGAAGACACAGAGCATGGTAGAGCCTCGTCCACCTAAACAAACTGTTAAATTTGTGGATGAATATTGTCTTTGGTATAAAAAGCTGTTTTCAGATGTCAGAAATTTTGAAGCGTTTAAGTATCTGCATATAGGATGTATTTCTGATATAAAACGAAAGAGTCTACCAGAAATAGCAAAAATTGTTGGATTAGAGAACTATCAAGGGCTACACCATTTCTTAACTACCCCATATTGGGAAGTAGAACAGTTAAGAGCTTTAAGATTAGAGCTAATTCTACAAATACTCAAAGGTAGACCAATCATTTTAATTATTGATGAAACCGGAGATAAAAAGAAAGGTACGACCACAGATTATGTGAAACGTCAGTACATAGGTAATTTGGGGAAAGTAGAGAACGGAGTTGTGGCAGTTACAGCCTATGGTGTATTTTGTGGAATGACATTCCCACTACTGTTTGAAGTGTACAAACCACGGGAGAAATTAAAGCCAGGAGATAAATATCTGACCAAGCCTCAAATCGGGGCAATGCTAATACGAAAGTTACAGTCGATGGGTTTTAAATTCAACTTGGTACTGGCTGATAGCTTATATGGCGAAAGCGGCACAAATTTTGTATCTGTATTAGATGAACTAGATTTAAATTATTTAGTAGCAATACGCTCAAACCATTCTGTAGACTTGCTTAAAGGTCAGTATACTCAATATTTAAAGTGGCAGAAATTTAAAAGAGTATTCTCTGACTTAAGTAGTGAAAATCGATTTATTAGAGAAATAATTCACGGCAAACGTGGCGAACATAGATATTGGCAAATTACCACAGATACTGAAGCATTACCCGGAAACTCTACCTGGTATGTGATGAGCAAATATCCCGACATCACACCTAGAGAGGTTGGGAATTTTTATGGGTTAAGAACATGGGTAGAATATGGTTTAAAACAAAGTAAGAATGAATTAGGTTGGGCTGATTATCGTTTTACTCGCTATGAAGATATTGAACGCTGGTGGGAAATTGTCTGTAGTGCCTACCTTATGGTTAGTCTTCATTCAGAATCTCTGCGTCCTTCTCCTCCATCTCCTCAATCAGCATTCGCTTCTCACCCCTGGTGGGATCATGGTAAAGGTTGGAAGAATATTCTCAACAATCTGCGTTTAATTATTCAACCTTTCGTTTTATTTAATCTCATATATCCCTGGTTAACAGTTTTTTCTATTCCTCAACTGTATGAGGGTTTTTCTCAGCTTCAAGCCATCGTTTATAGGCTTACTTCTCCAATTTTTATCTTCCTAACTCACCCTGAATTCTATTTTTCCTCTGCCTAAAGTGACACAACAGGGTTATACAAGGGATTCTTAATCAGGCTCTTATTTTCAAACCAATTGTGATAACATCTGTTCCAAAATATCTTGGAGTAATTCTTCTTCAGAAGAATACAGAGAAACTGGGCCAGAGAGAAATTCTTGAATAGTTAGTTTCTGCTGTTGAAAATCTTTGACAAAATCCCGGATTTGAGAAACAGCTTGAATTTGAGATTCAATTGCTTCGACCATCCCGGCTACAGCATCAATGCCCTGCTTGGCTGTTTTGCGAGAGCTAGAAACCATTGCTCCTTCTGGTGTATTTTTGGCTAAACGTAGTTCTCGTTTCAAGTTTTCATATTGAGCTTGGAGAATTTGATTTTGCTGTTCTAGATGGCGACATTTTCGAGATAAATCATCTTCACTATTAGGGTTAATCGTTTCCCCAACTTGCTGACGAGATTCAATTTCTAACAGTCTTGCTAAATCTCCTTCTTGGTAGGCAATATTTATCTCCTGCATAATTTGGGTATGATATTTCTGTGTTTCGCTATCTTGTGCCTTGTCCGGGTGAAAGATTTCCGCTAACCGCAAAAATGTGGAGCGAATTTTTTGCTGTGTTTCGGTTCTAGTCCCTGCCCCAAATGAGGTAGTTTCTTGTGCTTGCCACTGTTGATTTTGATGAGAATTTTCGGTAGATTGAGTAGAGAAATCTTCTTCCAGATGGGTAAACTCTTCGTTTGGCTCTGCTTGAAATTGGCTTCTGTCGGGTTTTACACTGATGACTCCGGCAAACTGTAGTTGATGATAAACTGCTTGTATCTTCTTAAGAGTTTGTTTACCAAACTTTCGAGTAGTAAAGATAGTTTCAAACAAATCATGAATTTCTTGGTCGAGTTCGGCCATTTTTTGGAAGCTATTAGTAGTTTGATGCACTACCTCTGTGGCTAAAGAACGCGCTCTTTCGACAAAGTTATGTAGTTCAGTCCGCTTTCTCTTAATCTGCTTGAGAATAGATTGGTGTTGTTTTTCTAAATATTCCAAACGTAGATGTAATTCAGACAGAGCCAGTCCGGTTGCAACCTTAGAAGGGGATGAAGATTTAGCAGTTCGTCGAGGCATAGAAGTCTTATAATTTTTTCCGCTAAAAGGAAGATAAAAGTATTAAGATACCTAAATGATGATACATGAAAGTCTACTAGCATTAATTAAAATTTCAGCAATATAGTATTAAAATAAATTGTAAGACGAACAACTATTCAGTAATTATTAGCCATTGTTTAGTGTAGTCAAAAAATGAAAATTACGGATTTATCAGCCGAGACTATAGAAAAAATAAGCGGCGTTAGGTGGGACAGAATTATAGAAAAACACGAAGGCCCGGAAGATTGGGAATCGGTTTTCAGATATTCTGAGCCAGAGTTTATTGAAGTAGAAGGATGTTTTGTATTATTACCTGTAGATAAATCACATCACCATAGCATCACTATATTGCGTTGTATTTGGAGTGAAGACCAAAATTCTGTAACACTGTTCCTATCCGATAAGACCTATGAAGATGATCCGTTCTTTTCAGGATTTATGGCAGTGTGCGATCGCGTTAAAGGAGAAGACTTTTTCCTAGCAATCCTTTATCATGAGTGGTTTATTTTTGAAAGAGCAGCAGTTTTTGAATAAATTAATTATAATTATTAATATAGATTTTGATAGATGTATCATAGATTATTACTAAAAATTAATTTATAAGTATTTGAGATAATCTACAAAAAAGCCATTTTTACTGTTGGATAAATTGGAATTACTTAAAATCTTTATTCCTTCTGATTCTAATTTATGTAACTGGTTATCAACATACTTTATCAAATAGCCTTTAGAGTCTAAAATGCGGTGAATTGGATAATCATCGGCAGAGGTTTTTTTCAGATAAATAGGAATAGCTCTAAGGTAGCTGTTATCTACTCCAATACCTTGAATTATTTGTTGGTAAGTGACTACTTTACCTGCTGGTACTTTGAGGATAAAATCGAGAAATCGCTCATAGGGATTTTCAGATAATGCTGGAAATTTATCAATTTCAATTTGAAGGTTATCTCTGATACAAATTTTACCCGAATTGATAACTACACCTAAAATGCCTCTTTTAGCCTGAAGAATTTTTAAAGAATCAACCAAATGTGCTATCTGTTTGCATGGTTCACAATGAAAAGTTAAACGAATAGCAGCCCCATTATCAAAACTTATGAGAGAACCTGGAGTAAAGTTTACAGGTTGTATTCCGGCTATGACAATATTCTCTCGTAGTTCTCCAGGTGGAATTCCCAATTCGGAAATATCTTCGTATCTCACAACTAATACTTGCCTGGGACTAATTGGGTTAGCATTAATGTCCCCTTCAATACCATGACCTTTTATTAAGCTGAATTCCTTAACTTCTTTCATTATTAACTTATGTTCTGGTTTAATAAAAAGATGTAAGATATAACCTTTTTTACTCAGCATATACTATTAAAAGTAAAGTAATTAATTTTCTGTTTATGATACATCAGGATGAAATCATTCGGAACAAGTTAGAAGAGAAAGAATTTTGTCAATAAGTCTTTGAGAATAAATATAGGTGCATAAGAATGATAATTGTAATGAAGGTGGAGAGGGCGAGCTTCCCTCGCCCTCTCCACTACTCCTGTTTTTGATTATCATTATCATACGGGTCTGAGAGAATGATTTGCTCTGTTCAAAATCATGGCAAACTCAATTAATACAAGTAATTGAGCGATTGTAAAAAACCATGAGTAGCAGTCGTAAAACCAATCGAGATCATGCTAAAAAGAAGCAACGCCCAATGATGGAAGACGAAGTAATTGCTTCTCAACTTGAGCAGTTACTTACACCAGCAATCACTTCACAAGAAAATTACTACCGTCAACTGGGATTAAGAGACAGGATTCTCAACTTACCATTAATGGTAGCGGCAGTGCTAACTCTACTGTGGCGAGACGTGGCGGGAGCCACAGAATTAACCAGAATGTTAGCACGAGAAGGGTTTCTGTGGTGTAAACCTCTTGAGGTGAGCCAACAAGCAATATCGCAGAGATTTCTGACATTCCCAGCGCAATTATTTGAAAGAGTTTTTAAAGATTTAGTCCCAAAATTACAAGATTCTTGGCAAAGAAGAAGTAGGCGAAAAGTCCCCCAAAGTGTTCAATTCACTAAGTCAAAATTTGAAAAAATTTGGATAGTAGATTGTTCAATTTTGGAAGCTTTATT
The DNA here is from genome assembly GCA_003990705.1 of Nostoc sp. HK-01. Taxonomy (GTDB): domain Bacteria; phylum Cyanobacteriota; class Cyanobacteriia; order Cyanobacteriales; family Nostocaceae; genus Nostoc_B. The sequence continues at coordinate 39,268 of AP018319.1, read as the reverse complement.
TCAGAAGCTTGACAGTTTAAAAGATGCTCCGCCTGGTAAATTAGCTGGAAAAATTTGTACAGTTATAGATTTAGTCAATTTTTTACCTGTAGAAATTTGGTTTAATGAGAATGCCAGAAGTGCAGATACAAATTTTGAATCAGATATTTTAAAGTCAGCAGATCCCCATACCTTACTTTTATTAGATAGAGGATTTTATCATTTTAACTTCTGGCTACAACTAATTGCACAAAAAGTGAATTTTATTACTCGGTTAAAAAAGGGAGCAGCAATTCATGTCGAGCAGGTATTTACAGATAGCTTTTCTTTACGTGACCGTCTGATACGTCTTGGCTCTGGCACTAAGAAAACTCCGTTTATTACTTTACGTCTGGTCGAAGTTCGTTCAGCTAAGACCTGGCATTCTTATTTAACAAGTGTGCTTGAACCTACAGTTTTACCACCATACGTTGTGGCTGATTTGTACCGTCGAAGATGGAGAATTGAAGATGCTTTTAATACTGTAAAGCGGCTCTTAGGTTTAAGTTATTTATGGACTGGTTCTGTTAATGGTGTTCAATTGCAGATTTGGGGTACTTGGTTATTTTATGCTGTGTTAGTTGATTTAGGTGATGCTGTCGCCGACGAACTTTCTCTACCTTTTGACTCCATTTCTCTAGAGATGATTTATCGCGGTCTTTATCATTTTTATGTTGCTCATCAAAAAGGTAAGGCAACTGACCCTATCAAATACTTTGCTGCACCAGAAAATCAAGATTTAGGCATTGTTAAACGACAACGAAAACCAAACATGTTGCTCATCGTTGCTCCTTTCCCTGATCAACAACGAGGCACACCTGAATTTTTCTTTCAGCCACCTTCTCAAATCCCCTTGACAACTGCCTCACAACCTTAACTTGTGACCAATGGGATGAAATACTCGACATCGTAAATGAAGAAGATCAGGTTATTGGGCAAAAGAAACGCTCCCAAATATATAGTCAAGGATTATGTTGCTTTAGAGTAGTTAATACTTTTGTGATTAATTCATTAGGTAAATTGTGGATACCTCGTCGTTCAGCTAAAAAAATAATTTTTCCTCTTTGCCTTGATGTGAGTATGGGAGGTCATGTTGAAAGCGGAGAAAGTTATGAAGATGCCCTGCAACGTGAACTGAAAGAAGAATTGAATTTAGAGCTAAAAAATGTTGACTTTAGATTATTAGGATATTTAAGACCACATCAGCATCAAGTATCTGCTTTTATGAAAGTTTATGAAATTAAATTGGATAATAATCCTGATTATAATAAAAATGATTTTGTTGAGAATTTTTGGTTATATCCTGATAACTTGATAACTTGGTTAAACAATGGTGAACCTGCAAAAAGTGATTTGATTAAACTTGTGCAGATGTTTTATTAATAATTTTGGTTTAGTTGGATGCTCATTTAAGAAATGCTTATTACTATAAAACTTTCATTGAAGCTAAACGCTTCTCTAGCTGACTTTGTATAACTGTGTAATCCATTGATTAATTTGGTAACGTTTATCGTCGGATATCCGGTCAATGGCTGCTTGAATAACTGGTTTTTTATAGATTTGGCATAAAGAAGAAATCATCTCAACGTCTTGGCAAGCTGATAAATACTCTGCTACTAATACTAAGTTTTCTTCTGTCAACCATTCCTGAATTTCATTCATTTCCTTTTCATAATTGACTTTCATTATTTTAAATCTGTCTTTCTCCTCATGAGATAATTTACTCCAAATAACTTTTTTTACGTTATCAGGACGATTAGACATGATTTGGGTTACATCTGTCCATTCTTGAGTATTGCGAATTTTATAAACTAAAGATTCTATGCTAGATTCAAATGTTTGTGGTGGGCAATCAAGTAATTCAGTAGCATAAATTAGTTCGGTTAAATTGACTTCAGGGCAATTTAAAAACCAGCTTCTAATTGTCGCACTATAAAAAATTAGTTTCCTTTCCTGATTTCTAAACTTACGCTTTTTAGCCTCAATAACTGAGGTTAATAAAGATGGACGCACTTCGGGTGGAACTTCTTTAAACTCAATATCAGAGTCAGCAACAATTACCACTTCACCATCATTTCCTGTAACCGAGGATTCTTCTAAGACCCATTTAAAAGATTTACTGCAATTGGGGCAATCTGCTTCATACTGGATGACAAATTCGGCTTTTTGACAATTAAAGTATTCTTTTGTCCGAATCAAGGCAGGCATTGGTTTAAAGACATGATGGCAGTGAGGACAACATCTTGCTCCTTGGGTATCAGGGTCACAGGATACTGGATCAAGACTCCATTTTCGGTTGTCACATGGACGACCTAGCCGATACCAGTTATCAGTCATGTCTAAGATAGTTGCATATTCTTTACCCGGTGCAGGACGCAAGACTCGGCCAATCATTTGCAGCCAGAGAGTAACACTGCTAGTCGGTCGAGCAATGACGGCGGCACTGGAATCAGGACAATCAAATCCCTCAGTTAAAATTGCACAATTACTGATAACCTGTGTTTGACCGCTACGAAATCTATCTAAAATTTCTTTACGTTCAATGTTACTCGTTTCGCCATCAAGATGCTCACAAGTGATTCCATTGGCGCAGAAAGCTTGTGTAATATCTTGAGAGTGCTTGACGTTGACGGCAAAAATTACTGTCTTTTGATGGGCGGAAAAATTCTGCCACTGCTTCAATACCTCAGATGGCTTGTAGTCAGAAGCAACTTCCTCTAATTCTTTACGCGTAAAGTCGCGTTTTAGCGGAACTTTGTGTCGAGAATATTTAAAGCCAGCAATTAATTTGTAATCTGTTAAGTGGCCTAAAGCAATTAATTCCTTAGTAGAAATCGAGCTGATCAGGTGGTCAAAAACATCTCGCAATCCATAGCCGTCTTCACGTCTGGGTGTGGCAGTTAACCCTAAAATCAGTGCTTCTGGGTAAGCATCTAATAATTTGCGGTAACTGTTAGCACTAGAATGATGAGCTTCATCAATGATGACAAGCTGCGCCTTCGGGTAGGTTTCTCGTCGTGAAAGAGTTTGAATACTAGCTACTTGAATTAATGAATCATTCGGCTTGTATCCAGCTTTAATAATTCCTGGTTGTAATTTTGTCACCGCCGCTAGTTTCTCGGCCGCCTGGAGAATTAACTCTTCTCTATGAGCAACTACCAAGACACCTTCACTTTGAGCAGTCATCTTAGATGCTACGGCGGCAAAGATAATTGTCTTGCCACCACCCGTGCTTAGTTGCAGTAGTACCTTTCTAATTCCACCATTCCAAGCCGCAAAAGTTTTGGAAACTAAATCTTGTTGGTAATCGCGCAGACTGAACATTTTTCGTTAATTGCTACAGTTTTTGTTGGACGTGCTGGTTTACACATTCTACCGATATTTAGTTTAGGAGGTTAGTTAGAAATGCGCTCGCTCATTTCACATCAAAATTCATTTTTCAGAAGCTAAAATACAGAAAGGTAAGCATTTTTTAGGACTTATGAATTATAAAATTTTGTCAGCAATTTTAGCATTAACTACCTTTGGGATACTGGCTCCCGTAAAAGCTCAAGAGCAAATTAATGATGAATCACAGAAATTAACTCAAGTTCAAAATGCTTGTATTAACAACCAAGCAGAAACTTTACCTAATCCTTTTAGTGATTTACCAGCAAACCACTGGGCATTTAAAGCAGTCATGTCTATGCACTACTGTGGAGCATTTCGTCAAGCAACTCCACCTGCTTTATTTGAGAAAATTCGACGTAATCAAAGCCAACAACCAACAAATTCACAAGATTTTTTTCCAGCTACAAACAAGCGAAGAAACAGCATATTCATTAAGTAAGATAGTAACTTTTAGCCTTATGCCAGCAGTAAATCTAAATACAAGAAATGAAGTAGTATTATTAACAAAATATTTGTGACTTTGCTTGGAGTTTATTTATGGAATAGTTGTTACTTTCGGCAATATGCTCGTATATCTTGGTGGAAATTGTACCTCCTGATAAACATTGCAGGCATTATTTAGTTGCAACTCCTTGATAGAGATGAGCCACCAAATCTGGCAAATTATCAGGTGTGAATTGATGTAGCTCTACACGGTCAAAATACTGTTCTACTAATTTTTGAATATCTCGATTTAGGTGACATCCATCAGCTATGACTTTCTGAAAGGGTGTGAGCCGATGCTGCCATACTTGTACATTAGGCTTTTCACTTAACCCATGTTCCAAGAAAAAGAATCTACCACCCGGTTTTAGTACCCGATAAATTTCTTGAATTGCTTGTTGCACATTTGCAATACTGCATAAAGTCCAAGTACTGATCACGCTATCAAATGTATTATCTGCCATCGGTAAATTTTCACTTGAGAGCAGGAGTTGCTCAACTGTGATGTCAGAGTTACTGATCCGCTTGTTTGCTAAAGCATTCATTCCAGGATTTACATCAACTGTAGTGATTTTGCGAATTCTAGAAGGATAGTACAGCAAATTTAACCCAGTTCCAAACCCAATTTCCAGAACTTCTCCTGTTACATCAGCTAGTAATTCTTGACGATATTTAGCTAAGACTGGATCTGACAAACTCCAGTCGAGAAGACGCGGGAAAATAACTTGCGAATAAAACCTCATAATCTTTAACCTCTAAAGTTTAATTTTAGATTGGGCAGAAATGTTGAGCGAGTAAATCTTTAAAACGATATAGGAATCGTACTTGAATTTTGCTACGTATACTGAGAAACAAAGCTCTGTATAGCAAGCTTCTAGCAAATTTGGTTTTTCAGAAATCAAATATGAGTCCTATAGATGATGGTTGTGCTTAGTTATCTTTTAGTTCTAAACTTCGCCACAGATACCAACAAGCAATAGTACGGTAAGGTTTCCACATTTGTCCTATTTCTTGGACAGTTTTTTTCTTAGGTAGTTCTGCTAAACCATACAGCCTGCAAATGGCAGCACGAATACCTAAATCATCTACAGGTAAAATATCCAATCGATGTAGACGAAACATCAATAACATTTGAACTGTCCAAAGTCCGATGCCTTTAATTGGGGTTAGAATTTCAATAATCTTCTCATCATCCATTGTTTGCAATTCTTCCAAGCTAGGCAATCCATCCAAAACCTTCTCAGCTAAATCTTTCAGATATAAAACTTTAGGACGTGAAATACCAGCACCTCTTAAAACATCGTCTGGTGTATTGAGGATATCTAAAGCTGTTGGCAAGTTTTCAGAATAAAGCTGCAAAAATCTATTATGGATAACAGCAGCAGCTTTAGTAGATAATTGTTGATAAAGAATTGCCCGTGACAGCGAAAACAGTAAATCTCCCGTTTGTTGCGTTTGATGTAGTTTGTAATCTCCCACTATGTCTATTAAATTTGCCAAGATTGGATCTGAATTTTTGAGCGTTTGAATCGCGGTTGAGTAATTCATTTTTTGTACAGGAATGTTTATTTTAGAAAGATAAAGCGACATGATTATCCCAAAATCATAATCACCTACCTCTGCCAGTACTGATATAGCATTTAAACTATTTCGCTAGTTATGTCCTGCAAAATACTGTTGACATCCTGTGATGTTTTAGAGCAGATTCCCATCGATTCTAGATGTTCAATAGCTTCTTGATATGCTTCTTGAGCTTCATAACATTCTTCAAAATATTTTCCATCTTGATACCCATAGATAATATGATTTGAGCCGATTGTCTTAAAGAATTGACAAATGAAAATCCGCAGACGGAATATGATTCGCCTTGGAAGCAGATACTACAACTGTATTTCAAGACTTCATGCTGTTTTTCTTTCCCCAAGCTTATGAACAAATCGAGTCAAGAACTCACCGTCAACCCAAAAGGTATGACGGGAGCTTGTAAAAAGCTCTAACTTGACCAGACTAAGGTTCTTAAAACCTACGTTATTTGAATCATGAAACCTACAAATACGTGCCAGCTTGTAGTCCTTTCGTACAACGTTAAACATCTGTAATGAGTTAAGGAAGTGCGTTGTACCCAACAAGTTCAAATAACTTTGTCGAGGCAAACCTTACCAACATTTGTTGAGAGTTCAAAGTAATGCGAGTTTTCGTACTAGACCAAAATTTACAACCACTCAATCCCTGCCATCCAGCACGGGCAAGAGAATTACTCAAAAAAGGGAGAGCTAAAGTTTACCGACGCTACCCGTTTACTATTATGATGCAGGATAGAGTAGAGGAAAACTCCACAACTCATCCCCATCGCCTAAAAATTGACCCTGGTAGCAGAGTAACAGGAGTGGCTATAGTTCAAGAATGTACTGGACGGGTTGTAGGCGCATTTGAAATACACCACAGAGGGCAACAAGTCAAAAATGCTCTTCTTACACGTAGAGCATTACGCCGAGGGCGACGCTCACGTAAAACTCGTTACCGTAAACCCCGGTTTCTCAACAGGCGACGCAGGGCAGGATGGCTACCACCATCACTTGAAAGTCGTATCGCTAACATTGAAACTTGGATGCGGCGACTCATGAAACTATGCCCAATTACGGACATCTCTCAAGAGTTAGTATGGTTTGATTTGCAACAACTCCAAAATCCTGAAATCAAAGGTGTCGAATATCAACAGGGCGAATTATTTGGCTTTGAAGTGCGCGAATACTTACTCCAAAAGTGGGGTAGAAAATGCGTCTACTGTGGTGTAGAGAATGTGCCGTTTGAGGTTGAGCATATTCATCCCAAGTCCAAAGGTGGCAGCGATCACGTGAGTAATTTGACCATTGCTTGTCACGACTGCAACCAAGCTAAAAGTAATCAGCCAGTTAAGCAGTTTCTTGCCAAAAAACCAGAATTACTCAAGCGTATTTTAGCTCAAGCCAAAGCACCTCTCAAAGATGCGACAGCAGTTAATACAACACGATGGGAATTGTATCGCAGACTTCAATTAACTGGACTGCCTGTGGAATTAGGCTCTGGTGGTAGAACAAAGTTTAATCGCCAAACTAGAGGAATTGCAAAACACCACTGGACGGATGCGGCTTGTGTCGGTGTATCAACACCCTCAAGGTTACTTTTGAATGGGGTGAAACCGTTGATTATCAAAGCTAAAGGGCATGGCGCTCGTCAAAGATGCCGCACTGATAAGTATGGGTTTCCAAAAGCTCATGCTCCGAAAGCTAAATTCTTTATGGGGTTCACTACTGGAGACATAGTAAAAGCAAACATTCCTTCTGGAAAATATGCTGGCAGTTATACAGGACCTGACTTTTCCCGTTAAGTCTTGAAAGGCTTGCTGGTAAAGGGCTTGAAGAACAGCACAGCATATACGGTAAATTAATTGTCATCGGGTACTAAAGGTAACAAGCAATGCTGGACTGGTGGGAGAAGAATTTTGCAACCATATCTCTGGGAGATCGCCGATTGAATGAGCGCGCAATGTCAATTGGGTATGCTCTAAGCCTTGGATTTGGGAAAGCACTGTCAGAAATCTTCAGCAATGGAACGGTACTCAAGAGAGCCTATGAGTTTTTGCCAACCCAAAAGTGCAATTTTCCAGCGTGATTGAGCCGCACTGTCAGATGACGGCAGAAAATGTTGCAGAACGCGACATAGTGCTGTGTGTTGGAGACACAACTTTTCTAGATTATGGCAGTATTGAGGTGAAAAAAGAAGGTTACGGCCCAATTGGTAAAGGGGGTAATGGTTTAATATTACACAGTGCCTTAGCGATAGAGCCTCAGAAAGGTCAATCCATAGGTCTGTTATGGCAAAAACTTTGGAATCGTGAGCCGAAACACAAGCCACCGAAAGATGAAACACCGACACAGAAGAAAAAAAGGCAAGCAGCAGCACGTAAAGAAGCCCGAAACCGCCCTTTTGAACAGAAAGAATCTTATAAGTGGGTAGAAGCTCTAACCACTGTAGAAAAGCTTGTAAGCCAGCACACACAAGTGATTCATGTTTTCGACCGCGAAGGTGATATTACAGAAGTTTTTGATCAACTTCGCCAACTCCAACACACTGGAATCATAGTTCGTGCGGCTCATAACCGTAGTTTAGATTCCGAAAGCGAACGTCTGTGGTCGAAGTTAGAAGCTCAACCTATTAGTTTTGAACAGAAAATTGAATTACCATCCACGAGCCAGCGTACTGCTCGTCAAACCAAACTAGCTATACGATTTTGTCCGGTCAATCTACGTACTCCTTATCGTTTTGATAACCGTAACCCGCTATCTGTGTATGCTGTTTATGCCACAGAAATTGATTGTCCCGAAAGCGAAACACCTGTGGAATGGATGTTGTTAACAACAGAAGTTATTGCAGATATTCAGATGGCTTCTACAATTTTACGTTGGTATACGTATCGTTGGCGTGTGGAAGAATACCATAAAATTTTCAAGTCTGGATGTCAGGTAGAAAAATACAGACTTGCTGCTGATGGGATGAAAGTTCTCATTGGTTTCTTGAGCGTGATTGCGGTAGAACTGTTGCAACTAACTTATCTACACCGCACTCAACCTGACTCTCCTGCCATTGAGATTCTTAACCCCCTTGAACTTAAGATTTTAAAAGCTAAGTCCCCCAAACTTCCCAAAGTATTAACAGTTAGCTGGGCTGTTGAAGTCATTGCCCGTCTTGGCGGCTACTTAGAACATCGAAGTAAAACACCCATTGGTATTCAGGTGCTGTGGCGAGGTTGGTTAAAATCTAGTGTGGCAAAACTTACTAGAGAGGAGCAGAAATCCTGTAATCTTGAGCTTGTAACGAAATAATGGTGCAAAAACTTGGTAAGAAAAAGTTTAAAACCAGAAGCAACATCGTTTGAAGTACTCGATTGTGTTCAAAAAAAATGCCCTTCGTGCGGTCAAGCAATGTGGAATGAATACAATAATCCTCGACATATAAGAACGCTAAATGGGGTAGTAGAACTACAGCTAAAAATTCGGCGATGTCAAAATAAGTCATGTCTGCGGTATAAAAAAGCATATCGACCAGAGCAAGAAGGTTCCTTAGCTCTACCACAGAACGAATTTGGGTTGGATGTGATTGCTTATATAGGAGCATTACGCTACCAGGAACATAGGAGTGTTACCCAAATACACGCTCACCTTGAATTAAAGGGTATATGTATAAGTCAACGAACGGTCACGCACCTAATTGACAGATATGACGAGAAAATTCTTTATGGCTAAAAGACCATAAAAGGTTAAAAGCCATAATGGCTAATCAAGGACGGGTAATATTAGCCATTGATGGGATGCAGCCAGAAATTGGACATGAGGTATTATGGGTAATTCGAGATTGCTTATCTGGAGAAATCTTACTAGCTAAAACCTTATTATCATCAAGAAATGAAGATTTAGTGGCGTTATTATTAGAAGTAACTAATACTTTGGATGTACCAATTGATGGAGTTGTTAGTGATGGACAACAATCAATTCGCAAAGCTGTTGGGTTAGCATTACCTAGAATTGCTCATGGTTTATGTCATTACCATTATCTGAAAGAAGCAATTAAACCCATATATGAGGCGGATAGACATGCAAAAAAGGAATTGAAAAAAAAAAGTTAGAGGATTACGAGAAATTGAACGTAGCGTTACCAATGAAGATAAGGATTTGGTAACTATTATTGAAGATTATTGCTCGGCAGTCCGTAGTTCTATAACCAATGATGGTCATCCACCGTTAGAGGCATCTGGATTAAAGTTACAAGAAAATTTGACTTTGATAGAACAAAGCTTAGAACGGATGGAAAAAAAAAGTGCTTTACCACCACCTTTAGTTAACCTAAAACTCCTTCTAGCTAAGGGATTATTTGCTACTGCATCTTTATTTTTACCTGTTAGGGTTGCATATAAGTGGGTTGATAAAGCTAGTAATATTCTCAACAATAAAATAGGTCTTGATGCTGCTGGGGTCAAACAAAGTTATCAGCAACTGTTGACAGAAATGTCCCAACAAAAGCACAAAGCTGGTACCCTGAACACTGCAATCGATAACTTCATAAAAACTACCCACAGCTACTGGTCTGGACTTTTTCATTGTTATGAAATTGAAGATTTTCCCAGAACTAATAATGACTTAGAACACGCTTTTGGTATGCTACGTCATCATCAACGTCGTTGTACTGGTCGTAAAGTTGCACCCTCATCCCTCGTTATTCGTGGCTCTGTCAAACTTGCCTGTGCGCTCGCTACTAAACTTCATTCTTTTACCGCATCTGATTTAGCACAAGTTGATATTGTTACTTGGCTTGAATTACGCTCTCAATTGCAAAAACACCACAAAGCAAGAATTGAACAATTTCGATTTCGCAGAGACCCCAAGGGTTACTTGGCTAATTTAGAGAGTCGTCTTCTCTAGTAAGTTTTACCACACTAGGTTAAAATTACACGACCTTTGTGAAGGTTGGCAGCTTGCAAAAGAGACTTAACGGGAAAAGTCAGATTCAGCAACACTCAGTATTTCTTTATTATCTGAACATCAAAAAATACTTAAAAAATTCTATTTAAGCCTGAACCGTATAGCTCTTTTTGCCACTTTGGGAGGCAGTACACTTAGTTAATGAAAATGAAGATAAAAACTTATGACATTAGATTATATGTGAATGGCGCTAAGAAAAGCTTTAAGTAATACGGTATGTTCCATTTTTCTAATCAATGAACAGTTATTTGCTGGAATTGAAAGCCTTAATTACGCGGCGATGTTCTTTTCATCAGCCATACTTGCAGCCAAAAGAAAATCATCAAGTGCCACTACTGCATTCAAGGGTTTGGTGTACTGGTTTTCATCTACTTCGGTTGTCCAATGCGTGGTGTGTTAAAAAACTAACCCAAGCGTTGATTCGCCCTTGTAGACACGGTAGATTTTAGGACAGACACTATACCAGTAAACCAATGTGTAGCCTGAAATTTCGAGTAAGTCTGCGTTTGGGTGTGTTGGGTAGCGACCGCCGACACGCACCGAGTAACATACGCTCGGTGCAGTAGTTGAGAAAACGGGCTTAGTTCCAGGGGATGTAACCGTTGCGGTAGAGAAGAAGGCGTAAGGTGACGTTGTTATTGCCTTGCTGCGGTTCTTGCAATTCTGGCATGGGTTAGCTTGAGAAGTCTTTAGTGTTATTGTTTTGAATGTTACCACCAATTTGCTGTGCTTCGACAGTATTGGCATCGACTATGCTACCTGCAAATTGCGAGTTAGGTTGATAGTAATATGCTAGGCAAGTAAATCCTCAAATTCAAATTTTTCAGGTTTCTGTATGTAGTTGCTGCTACTGAATTAAACGATTAGTATACGTGGCTAACTGAAAAGATAGCAAACTCATAAAAGCCTATTTCTGTATAAGGGTGATAGTAATCTTAAATCATTTATAAATCATCAAAGTACCGACTTTTTTATGAAGTCGGTACTTTACTTTTTGCAATTTCTATCTGTGATTCTGTCATAAGATAGATGAAATTATGTAAGCATCAGTATGATGAATGTTAGATACTAAAAAAATTAGAAAAATAAAAAATATCCTAATATTTTATAAACACATAATAAAATGATTGATAGAAATGACATTCATTCTGGATTAAGAGCTAGACAAAAGATTGTTGGTGTTTTTAAGAAAGTAAGCTGGCTTTGTTTTTGGTTACAGTTAGTTTTAGCTGCTGTTAGTATTTTAATTCTATTGTTTGCGATTGCTGACCCTAATTTCAATATTAATCTCAAATCTGGGTTAGGGCTGCTTTCTACTTTTGGTGGAATAAGTGCATTAGGTTTGGGCGTTTACTGGACTTTTCACTACACTCGTATTGCACAACGTTTACAAGTATCCGAACCAGGTATCTATCCTAGCCGCAAGGAAGTAGTTCGAGATTTACACATTGGAATTACTATTCATTTTGTCGGGGTGTTACTAACTTTAATTGCAACGCAAGTAGTTGTTGGGGCACTTTTAGTCAAAGTAATAACTCTCTCTCCCGGAATGACTATTTATCAATCTCGTCAGCTTATTGAGCCACTCGATATCTTTGTGGTTCAAGCTAGTATTTTGATGAATACTGCTCTATTTATCGGAATTGGCTGTGCATTTTGGTTACTCAAACAAATCAATCATTCACAAACATAATAGCTGAAACATAGGTTATTAAACATAAATTATTAACTTATTAAATCCCTCTACGGGTTCATGAAAACTGGAAATAGTTTACTGATCATTAAAAGGGCATTTTCTAATCTTTATCTCAACGCGTAAGTCCTCATGGCTAAAGTTGAAGAATTGATACCTCAACAAGTCTCCCAAATAGACTTGAAACCAAGAGGAAGGGTGCAGCTAAGTCCTGTAAGTTGGCGAGACCAGTTTTTGTATTATCTATTACCTGATAGATTTAGTGATGCTCATGAAAATGAAAGGGAATTTTTTGACCGTACTAATCCCTTAAGGTATAAAGTTAAGGATAAAGCTACCTGGATGGCAGCAGGCAGGAAGTCTGCGGGTGGTACTCTTAGGGGTATTAGGAGTAAGTTAGAATATTTGCAGCGATTGGGAGTAACAGCACTGTGGATTGGGCCAGTTTATGATTATAGTAGTCAAAATCTTTTAAATATTGACCCCAGCTTTGGTAATCGTCGGGATTTAAGAGATTTAATTGATACGGCTCATGATCGCAATATCTATGTCATCCTAGACGTAATTTACAATCACCATATTCAGGCGCTCGCAGATCTCATAAAAGTATATCAATATTGGATAGCTCTTTCTGATTGCGATGGCTTTCGCGTTGATGTAGATAAACACATTTCTCTACAAGATTCGCATATATTTTCTACCGCAATTCATGAATACGCCCAATCTATAGGCAAAGATAATTTTCTCATCATTGGAAACATAACTCGTGGCGGCATAGCAGATGCCTACGTTGACATTTTTGGTCGTAACCTCAACGCCGTAGTCGATGACGCAAATATACCTAAGCAGTTAACCGCAGTAGTCAAAGGGTTAGTAAACCCAAACGAATTTTTTGGTGAGTATGACGAAAATCATTTTGCTGGACAATACCGCCAACTTGGACAATATCATGTCTCTGTTTTAGATAACTACGATATATCATCTCATAACTGGAAGCAGCGTTTTGCGGCTTACCGTAATGTACCTCATCTCTACGAACAAGTAGCCCACGTTGTCGGCGTGCAATTAACTACACCGGGAATTCCTTGCATATATTATGGAACGGAACAGGCTTTTGATGGCAATGAAGGTGAGCATGACTACAGTATAGAAAATGGACGAGTTGCTGAAGATAGATACATCAAAGAAGCCATGTTTGGCAGTGATTTTGGTGCATTTCAAACAGCAGGCTGTCATTTTTTTGATATTGACCATCCTACCTATCTGCGGATTGCTGCGATCGCTCGTATACGCAATGGTCGAGATAAAATTGGTAAAGCATTGCGTCGAGGACATCACTACCTACGCAAAACATCTTTTTGCAACTACCCCTTCTCAATTCCTCCCCAAGGTGAGTTAGTTGCTTGGTCGCAAGTTTTATTTGATACAGAAGTTCTTATGGCACTGAATACCCATGCCTTAGAAGAACGAGGTGCAGAGGTAACAGTTGATGCACATTTGCATCCCACTAACTCAACTATGACTTTTCTATACAAAAGCAATTGGAAAGATAAAGATTTACGTCATCCACCACATGACCAAACTGTCACTGTACAACATCATGAAGATGGTCGCGCAAGTGTCCGGCTTGATTTGCCTCCCTCTGGAATGGCAATTTTAGCATAGGCAGGTCGGCAGAAATCAGCTATCCATTGTTAATCTCTAAAACGTTAACGAAATGGTAATTACGTAGCTTGCTTCTTACCGGAGGGAGTATTACGAATTACGTTTGTGTTGCTTGTATAACTTCTAGTAGTACGCCACACAAACTTTGCGTGGTGGCAGGCTTCGGGGCAGGGAGCAGGGAGCGGAGGGGAAAGATTCTCCCCCTTGCTCCCTGCCCCCTCCCCTGCACAAGAGCTAGGTCTACACGGCAATGTTGGGTTGGTGAACTACTAGCATTGTGTTGGCCGCTTCAAAAGCATCATGAGGAGACCAAACAGGATAAGATTGATCTGATTTAATTAAGTCAGCTTCTTGTTGGGCTAGTTCTGAAATCAAAACTTGGACTACATAAAGTTTTTCAGCGCGGCTGAGTCCTTGGAGCGTATTCAATAATTCTGTTGACATCATATTTGATGCTCCGGTCAAAATATCCTGACTCTATCATCGGATTGTAGCTCAAGAGGGATCGCTGCTGTTGGTTCAGTGACGGAGTTGGATTGCTTGCTACTGGTGGATGCCCAAGATAAATATTGTAGATATCGCCGCCTATCCTTTCTGCCTTCACAGACTCAGCATTAATCAACCCGCCACCAAACTGAGAATTAGGCAAGTCATTATTGGTGACTTTATTTGAGCCTTCCGAGTCCGGCATGGGTTTGTTTGGGCAGGCTTAAGCACGCTTACTGTAAATAATATCATTCTTGTTTTTTAGGTCAACAAATCCAAATTCTTTCTTAATCCCGCCTAAACTCCATCTGTACAAAGTGGTCTTGCAGCAGTTTGTGAATGAAACGATAGCGGCCGCCAACACGCTGGAGGAATAATCGCTCGGTGCAGTAGTCGAGGAAACGGGCGTAGTTCCAGGGGATGTAACCGTTGCGATAGAGGATGAGGCGTAGGGTGAAGTGTTGAATACAGGTTACACCTCCACAAATTAGCCCACTAAGCAGTCCAGCAGTCAATCCATGAACCAGCCCAGCCATCACCCCTTCAAGTAGCCCAAAAATCAGCCCCGAAAAAATAGCAATGAATGCAGATTTCCAAATACCTTGATTAGTAATTTTTTGATTTTCTATAGCTATGTCAGATGTTCCAAAAATCAGCCCAAAAATCAGCCCATAAAGTTGTCTAGTAATCAGCACAGCAATCAGTGTACAAATCAGCACAGCAGTGAGAGTTTGTTTGTTTATTTTCAATAAACTAATTTTTTCAATTACTGATATTTTGTTTAGGTTTTTGTTAAACGTACATAAAATTCCATAAATTGTGCCAAACATCAGCCCTATTATCAGATCCATCTTTAGCCCAACTATCAGCCCAACTATCAATCCAAAAATCAACCCCAAAATTAGAGAGTAACTGATTTTTTGAGTTCTCCTAATTAACCAACTAGGCTGCATTTCTTCAATTAAAAACTCTGATTTAGCTTGCCTTTGCATTTGCCCTGCCAACCACATAAGGTACATTCGGGTTGTTTTAGCATTAGGAGGTTTGGTCTTCAGATATGCCCTACTATTAACATCTTGTGTCAACATCTGCCCTAAATAGGCATCTAACAAATACTGAATCCGGTCTTCTCTTGAAGTCAAAACCTGCCATTCTTCAACAGATATCTCTGGAGAGACTAGCACAGTCATGACCAGTAGTAAGGGAATTTTAACTAACTCTAGTAAGTCTAAATTGTTACTGATAGTTGACCAAAGTTCTAAACAGTTAATATCACTTAGATAATCATAAATCTGATTATTTGTAAAAGGCTGCAAGTAGATAGCCCCGTTTAGCTGCAATTTAATAGAGTATTTACCATATTCTTCACTCCGACTACAAACAACTAGATAACGCGGTTTATTCTCATTTGAAAAAAACTGATTAATTGCATGAACACAAAGTTCTTGGTGCTGTGGCTCCAGTTCATCTAAACCATCTAATATGGGTAGCAATTGGTGATTGATTACCAACTTTTTACCTAGTTTAGTTGAAACACCATATTTAGATTTAAGTTCAGCCACTAACCAATCAGTTATAGATTGGCGGTCATCTTTCCAAGAGAACAAGTTGAATAAAACTGGAATAGGGTATTCAGGTTCTACTTCTGCACGGCTGACTAAAGCTTGAGCCAGTTCTAATTGTGTGGTTGTCTTACCTGACCCTGGCGCACCTAAAATTAACAGTTTACCTGCAATTTCTTGGGAATCAAAAACTTCCAAAATTGTTGTCGTCTCTGGAAGCGATTCAGGCGGTTTTAAACCAATTTTTATTTGAGCATCCCAAGGACGGTTTACCTGTTGCGGTTGCGACTCTTTACCCAAATTAATCAGCACGGCATTGTGTAGAGATTGCCTTAACCGCGCGGTCACTTCTTCCTTAACTGCGGCGAGTAATATGCGCTCATTCTTTGGTCGAGACGGATTACCTATTGGTGTTGTCTGCTGTCCAAAGAAAATATTCCAGATGTCCCCGCCAATTCTCTTCGCATTTACATTCTCAGCATTGATAAACCCACCACCAAACTGAGCGTTGTGTAAGTCATAATTAGAGATTTTTTTGGATTTTTCTGATTCAGGCATAAGCTTATCTGAATCTCATTATTGTTTGTATTATAAATGTCTTTTAATTTGTTAACTTGGGCGTTATTTTTTCTTAAGTACAGGAGTTAAATGTTCAGGAATTCCCTCTAGCTGGATGACGCTGCACCCATGTTTATAAGCAAACTCAACTGTCTCTCCTGTATCCAGAGGATTGTAAAAGCCTTTATCGCAGACATCGCTTATTTGAAAGAAGCACTGCGAACTTGGAAAGGAATTAAGTCACCGGAAGCTGTGGAAAGTGGCTGCTTGCAAGGAGGGACGGAAACCGGAATCCGCACAGGCTAAATGGTAAAAGCTCCCTTCGAGTGGGCGAGGAAAAACACCCGTGCGAATCAACGCGCTTACACTTGTGCCAAAAAACTAATCTTTGTATTGCTCACAAGTTCCTCAAATTGTTTCTGTATCTTCAAACTAAACTCAGCCCAATTCACTCTTAGAAGATGGAATATCTTTACTATCTGGAGAATGCCAGCTTGATACTACAGTTGATCTCACATCTTGCACCTGGAAATAGTAATGTCAATTCCGTGACTAAATGCTAGAGGTCGAAGGCGTTCAATATCAAGTAATAATAGAGACAATAATAAAACAGGGAAGAAAGTGGAAAGAGCAAGAAAAGCAGCTTGACCCCAATCGAGAGTATGAGGATAATATCGAGCTAAATAAGTCCAATGTGCTAATAAAAAGGCAGTCAAAGATAAGATTAACCAACGATAAATGCCCAAGAGAGTACATTGTCCGAATTTGTCTAAACCGAAGCGATGTTTAGCAGTTTTAAACCATCCTTCTATTTGCCATCTTCGTTTACCCCACCAATTGATGGTGCAAGCCTTGAGTGGTGTTGTAGAAATAACATATCTCTTCAAAAATACACCTTTATCAGTTTTAAAATAATACCAAGAAACAGAAACAGTTACATCTAAACCAACTAGTCTAACTTGCTGTCCGCGATGGTACAAATGCTTGACGGAACGACCATCAACCAATTTACGATTACAACCAATTCCGAGAATAGCGTGGTATTTAAGTTGACGAATACCATGAATAAATTCAACTGTACCAAAGGCAGTATCAGCCAGAATTTTTACCTGAAAAGTAAGAGTAAGTTTTTTTGGTAAGCGACGTACCATTTTTAAAGCTAATTGAGCCGGAGTGGTTGTGCCTTTGCCTCTCCAGACTCGAAAATTCCAAGGAATACGCCACTGTCCAACAACTAAATATAAGACGACTAGATGCAAGCCACGTTTATGATTGAAAAAAGTAATTAAGTGATTAAAAGCCTTAAATTTACCCGTTTTTTCTAACGTAGTTATATCTATAATTACTTGTAAGAATGGTTTGCGTCCTAGTGTGCATTGCTTCAAAATTAGTTCAATCACGAAAGCTCGTAAATGACTAATTATCTTACGAGTAGACCAATTATAATGGTTCAAAAATCGGCTTAAAGCACTTTCTGATTTAGTTTTACTGTAATGTGGTAAAGGTTTTCCTTCTGCTTCGAGAAATAATCCCAGCATTGCTTCTAAACTATCTCGTTGATAGTGACTGGGCATCAAAGCTAGGATAGTGTACATTAAAGAGTGGGCGTGGGCAAGAATTGTTTGCATAGTTCTTGCTGTTTATGTTGTTTAATACGCCCTTTTTCGCATTTTTACTGATAAATTTAAATACTCTGTGTGCAGATTTAATTACTGCTTGTTTTGTGTATGTTAGCAGTCAATTTATGTATTTTATCTGTGATTTATTATCTCAGTACTTTGATTTGCTCATTCAGATTTGGATGTAATTTTTATTTTCTCCTCTTCGGTTAATACTGTCTTTTTTTATCAGGTGCAAGATGTGAGTTGATGGAATACCTACATGGTAGACCTCAACTTAAAGTTAGTTACGTTACGGTGATTAATACTATTGACGGCTGGGTAATTAGAGTCAGGCTAAAGCATCAACCCTCACCGCAAGAAGATAGTAACTTTAGGTCAATGTTAAGTGAATTAGGCATTTTGTACTCACCGCCAAAGCACATACAATTGGCACTTTGGAGTTTGGCTGGCGGAAAGTCACCTGTGGAAGTCATGCGTCGCTATCAGGTTGCTGTAGTTTCTCATGGTCAGCCAAAAATAGAGGAGATAGAAGCATGGAAGCAACAGTTCATCAAAGAATTAGCTTACTGTTCACAAGCCCTTGCTTGAACCCAGATTATTACTGAAACTCAACGTTATTGACGCGGTTAAAGGCAAAAAATTCCTGGTAAATGATTGGGAAGGGTCACATTATTGATTAGTGGCATATTTCATCAATCGTTCCCACTCCCAACGCCACGCAGCATTTACCGTTATTTCTTTGCCATTGGTGAACTTAATAAATTCTGTGCTTTCATCATAAAAAACATCCGCAACGAGGCGATTGCGGACATCGTAACCCCACATTTTGGCAGCAATCCCAAACAAGCTACCATCTCAGTTTACTCTTGAGTTGAAGAGGAATATCAAATTCAGCAATTGCGAGGTAGTCAGCGCATTATTTCACAAACTTTCAGCGAACTCAATTTGACTGCTGAACAAATTTTACAAGGCGTTGCCTAGTCAAAATCATCTTATCAAAACTAAGAGAGATCGCTCAACCACTGTCTTAAATGAGCCAAGTTCTACCGTTTTATAAAAGTTCACTTTATTCGCTCTAACAAATGTTCACCCACTCTTAAAGCATTGGCAATAATTGTTAATGATGGATTTAACGCTGCACTGGAAGGGAAAAAGCTACCATCAACAACATAAAGATTATCAACATCATGGGTGCGGCAATTAATGTCCAAAACGGAAGTTTTTGGATTTTCCCCAAATCGACAAGTTCCACACTGATGTCCAACTTCTTTCACAGTCATCTTTTGCGGAATATTTAGGGAAAATTGTTTATTCTTTTTGTTTGATGCAATCGACTTTAAAACCTGAGTCCAACGGTTAATTAAGCGGTTAAATGCTAACTCATTATTATTGGTATATTCGAGGAATATTTTTTTACCATCAACCCGCACTCGATTATAAATAGCTGGTAAATCTTCAGTCATTAATAACCAAGCTACCGAATGATTAGAAATAGTTTGAGCAACAATATTAGGCATCATTGGCGGCCCGTAGGCAGCAATTTTATCTTTGTTGATATTACCTAAAATTTGTACACTACCCATCGGATAGGCAAAATCTGATTCTCCCCAATAAAAGTCTGTAACTGCTAATGTTTTTGTAAAATTCGTAAGATTTAACTCGCTACTTAATGTCATGACCACTGCAAATTTATGTGCCATATAATTGCGTCCCACCAAATGAGAGCTATTAGCTAATCCGTTGGGGTGTTGGTCATTAGCAGATTTCAGTAACAATGCGGCTGAGTTAATTGCACCACAGGCAACAACTACTATATTACTAGCAAAAAAGTGCTGTTTTCCCGCAATTTCTACTTCTACTTTTGTCACTTCTCGACCAGAAGAATTTGTGTGTAATCTCATAACTTTTGCATTGGTTAATAATGTGACATTGTTAGAGGTTATGGCTGGACGAACACAATTAACATCAGCATCAGCTTTGGCATTAAGTAAACAGGGAAAACCGTCACAAGTATCGCAACGAATACAAGCACTTAAATGACGATTGACTTCATTAAGTTTAATGGCTAGTGGTAGATAAAAAGGATGTAAGTTTTTATCTTTTAAAGCATCAGAAATTGCTTGAATATAAGGTTCGTGACTAATGGCGGAAAAAGGGTATTCTGTATTTGTGGGTGGTTCAGTTGGATCTAAACTGCGTTTACCGTGTACTTCGTAGAGTTTCTCTGCTTGGTCATAATAGGGAGAGAAATCTTGATATTTTAATGGCCATTCAGGCGAAATACCATCTTGATGAATTACTTTTTCAAAGTCTTGCTCACGGAATCTAAACAGCGCACCACCATAAAATTTAGTATTACCACCAACATAATAATGGGCGTTGGGATTTATAGGTTGATGGTTTTTATCGTACCAGGTTTCAGCGTTGCGATAAATTTCTTTTCGCATTACCTCTTTGGAATCCCAATTGCGTTTATTCTTATCTAGAAATTGACCGCGTTCTAGGATTAAAATCTTCTTACCACTTGCTGCTAATTTGTATGCCAAAGTGCCACCACCAGCACCAGTACCAATGATGATAACATCGTAATGAATATCAGCCATTTTTGTATCCTTATTTAGTTTTCAGCACGAGTTTTATTTAATTCTCTAACACCAATCCAGCGAAAAATTTGATCGCCAAATTCTGGAAATAGTTGAATATTAGAAAATAAAAGTCTAGTTAAAATGCCATCTAACATGACTTCTGGCTGATTTTTTTTAATTGCTTTGATAACAGAGATCGCCACATCTTCTGGTTGAGAAACTTTCGCTAATTTTGGTGCAGGTAAACCAAAGGCAACAAACATTCCAGCAGCCGTATAACCAGGACAAACTACTGATACATTCACTTGACTATCAGCTAATTCTTGTCTGAGTGCATCAGTCCACATAATTAATCCGGCTTTACTCGCAGAATATACACTGTTATATGGCGCACCTTTTTTACCTGAACCAGAGGCAATATTCACAATATGCCCACTATTACGTGCTATCATCTGAGGCAGAATTAACCGAGTTAATTCCATACTTGATAGCAAATTTGTAGTTAGTATAGACTGAATATCTTCTAAAGTGTAATCTGGAAAATGCCGGTATTTTTCAATTGCCGCATTATTGATGAGAATATCAATTTGTTCTGTAAACTCATGAATTTTATCAACTAAAACAGGTAACTCACCCAAGTTACTAATATCAAAAGCAATGCTAATAGCTTTTCCCCCTAAAGTATTGATTTCTGCACATATTTTCTGCAATTTTCCTTCAGAACGAGAAACTAAAATTACAGTTGCTTGTTCTTTCGCTAAAGCACGAGCTATAAATATACCAATACCGCCCGATGCTCCTGTTAAGAGAACCGTTTTACCTGTGATTGATTTCATGTTTAATTGTGACTGGTAATTTTTTTGTTAAAGCTGATGAGACAATTCAATAATTCTTTGTAGTAGATATGACAAGAATTTCGTGAAGAACAATACAAAATTCCTGATGTGGAGATGCTATTGATTTAGTCTAAATTGCTTGACCTGATCAACTATGCAGTTGCACCTGTTGGCTTTGTGGTGATTTGCCTGAAAGGCTGACATTTAATTTAACAAGTATTGCATACTTTAGTAAAATATTTTTATATTTTCTTTATTAATGCGGACGCTCCGTTATATTTTTGCCAATAATGTTAGGAAAAAATTCTAAAAAGACCCATTGACACGTAGAAAGAGTTAATCAACACTGCAATTCCGGCAAAAATTGTTCCAGTAGTTGTTAAGCCTTGAATGCCATAATCTATCCTCTGTTCTGTGGATAAACCTGGAATAATCACAGATGCTAAACTTTCTGTAGGATTAATTACCACTAACCTCAGTTTCTTCCAAATTTTACCCATTCTGTTGTCATGAAAGGTAAACAAACGGGAGCGATTGCGGCTGTGGTGAATTTCTGTGCTTGAGCGATCGCTTATTTGAAGGAGGCGATACGGACGTGGAAAGGCATTAAGTCACCAGAATCTGTGTTTGTGGCGGCTTGTAAGGAGGGCAGAAAGCCGGAGGCACAACAGGCCAAGTCTGGTTTAGTTGCTCCCTTTGAGTGGGCGAGGCGGCAGAGAATTGTAATTGCAATGTCCGGTGAGGTCGTGTATACACCGGACGGTGAAGCTGTTGAATTGCAGGAGATGATGCGGCGGTGTCTGGTGGGGGAGTAAATGTGAAACTTATCCTCATTTACGAATTATTGCAAGGCAACTGATATTTCTATAAACTTTCCAGGAGTTTGGCAACTAGACTCAGAGTTTCCCCGATCTCCATCTATCAAAATGTAAGCCTTATTTCCTGAGATCGCTAATCCTTCAGATGAAGTCGGAAGGTCATGAACAATTTCAGGATGAACTTTTGCATTTGGTTTTAACTTCTCAATAGGTAATTTCCAAAGTACAAAGTTATTCTTGTCATCCTCTGGCCCACCTGCAATTCCCCAAATTAAATTTCCATTCTTAGTTAATTCTCTAATGCCTCGTCCCTCTAAGTCCAGTAAGACAACCTGCTCAAATTGGAATTGATTCAGATTTTTTAGTTTGAGAAGGATAGCCCAAGTTTTACCTTCAACTGAAGCCTGTGGAGAGCGTAGTCCCAGCCATGTTTCTGCTTGAGATCCCCAAGGGACTGCTACTGCCCCTTCGACATTGAAGGCGTTAGCCTTTTGACAAGCTTGTTGATCAGCTTGAGCAAGATTGGCTGACTTTTCGGTCTCATCAATCATTCCAGCAACGGCTTGAAGCATTTTATTTTTCTTGAGAACTTCTGGTACAAATAGGGTTTCGGAATTAATTTTGTCCGTTTGAATAGCGTTGCTAGTTGATTTAATGCTCTGGTTGAGTACTTGGGCTTGTAAAAATCTCTGACGTTTTTTCTTAACCTCACACTTAGTATTACGACTGTAAGAACCAAAAATTAAAACCTGATTTTCGCCTAACCTAGTAATGGCCTCAATATCACTAATTTCTGCCGCTTCTAAGCTTAATTCTGTTTGGACATTAGCCTCTAAATTCCCTGATTTGATAGGATACACAAAAAGAGATTCTTTAATTTCATTATCACCGACTAACAGACAATCACCATTAGAATTCGGACAAGGAATCCGGACAACAGCGGACGGTTCGCAGACAGGAAATTTGCCTAGCGTCTTTGGCATTGCATTCGCTTGGGCAATCCATAGGAATGTAGAAAGAAGGTAGCCAAGGCTAACAAAAAATAAAATTCGTAAAATTTTCATAGTCGTTACCCCAGTCCTAAGCTGAAATCAATGTTCTATACCAGCATAATAAGAAGTAAACAGTTGCTCGTGCTACCTCTTTCTTACCATTGCCTGGCGCAAATTTGTTCTCTTCGGACTTGCCAGATTTAGTACGTATTGCGTCTTTAAAGTCAGGAAAGTCATAGTAAGGAGTGTTGCTGCGGAAGCTATTACACCCAACCTCGCAGGCAAATAAGTGATGCAGGTCTGCCAGCATTGATTCTTTCTTCTGAAATCAAGATTGAGGTACGACGTGTTCGCAGCGGATTGTAAGATAATCGCTGCGTGTGAGTAGTGCTGACCAGATCATTCAATTGCTTGAACAAGTCCCGTGAATTGAGTGTTGAAACTCTGTTAATTAGACTGCCATAATAATTGTCTTGCTCAGTGCGATCGCTTATCTCAAAGAGGCATTGCGAACTTGGAAAGGCGTTAAGTTACCGGAAGCAGTATTTGTTGCAGCTTGTAAAGAAGGTAGGAAACCGGAATTCGCACAGGTTCAATCTGTTGTGAAAGAATGGTTTGAGTGGGCGAGGTGGCAGAGGATTGTGATTGCGATGTCGGGTTAGGTCGTGTATACGCGCCTTGGGAGAGGCGGTTGCGGTTGCCCAGATGATGTGGCGGTTTCCGGTGAGGGAGTGATAGCACAAGGAAACTGGAGATTGCTGCACACTCTAAAAATACATATCTGGGTACAAACGACTATTGAGCAATACAGAAGGCTCTATCTTTTTAGTTTCTGCATAGGTAGCACTTTTTTCCAGAATGGCTATGAGATTGTTGAGTACATGAATAGAAACAGGATTGAAGCTTGGTACATTGAAATAGTCATTAATATTGCTCCAATATCCAGCGTAGTATGAAGTGTAGATAAGCATATCACACTCCTGCCAATTGTCTCGGCGGACACCCATATGGCAGAACATCTGATGTTCGACTTTGTTCCATTTGTTGGTGACAGGCCTTGGAGGGGCGTTAATTGTTATTCGGCGAGAAATGGGGTGATCTTGTCAATCTATTTTTTTATCTGAAGAGGATGTTCAAATGCCAGAAACACAAGTTGGAGATATTAGCATTTATTACGAGGTGAAAGGCAGTGGATATCCACTACTCATGATTATGGGTTTAAGCTTCAGCCTTTTGGACTGGGGGGATGTGTTCCTTGATGAACTGGCAAAACATTACCAAGTCATTGTGTTTGATAACCGCGATTCTGGACGTACAAAAAGTCAGTCAACAGACAACTACACGACTGCTGATATGGCAAATGATGCAGCAGGATTGCTTAATGCTTTAGGAATAGCACAAGCTCATGTTCTTGGAGGCAGTATGGGTGGTATGATTGCTCAACAGTTTGCCTTGAGACATTCTAGCAAGCTAAATAAATTGATATTATCCTGCACAATGGCAGGTGGAGATTGTAGCGATTTCAACCCAAATAATCAAGGAGATTTATTGGATCTTCTTTTTCCAAAATCATACTTAGCTATCTCTAATAACCGGGAAAAAGCAGAAGATTTTTTCAAAAAAACCTCACTTTATCACAGTCAATCAGATGGTTTGAGCAGACTAATACAGGCGCACCATACTCACGATACCTGTAATTTATTGCAAGGCATTAAAGCACCTAGCTTAATCATTACTGGAGATAGCGATTCCGTAATTCCTCCTGTAAATAGTAATATTTTGAATAACAAAATTTCTGGTTCAGAACTCAAAATTATTAAACAAGCCGGACATGGGCTTCTTTATAGTCATACTGCTGAATTTGCCAAAATTGTGATTGATTTTTTATCGTAATTCCAAAACATAAAAAGATATAGGAATCCGGGTTGATTTCTGAAATTATTTGATTGGATAAAGTAGAGATGACAGATGTAACCACCAATTTAATCCAACCCGTCCATCAATAAATCAGACATCTCCAATAGACTTGTCCGAAATATTAACTTAGGAAAAGAAAAATGGTAAAACGTTAAGTTGAGTGTCTACCATTTTTCCGAATAAGTTATGGTTTTTGATTATATCCAAAAGTATCCACACAGAACAAAACAAATTTTAGGGATTAGTTACGAGCAACTACAATCATTACTAAATTGCGCCAGACAACGCCATCAAGAAATAAAAATCAAACAAGAGGGACAAAAAATAAGAATTAATGCGGCTGGTGGTGGTCGCAAAGAAAAGTTATCAACCGAAGAACAAATATGTTTATGCCTATTTTATCTCAGACAGATGCCAACATTTCAAGTATTAGGAATGTTATTTGAGGTATCTAAAACAGAGGCTAACGATACTTTTCATTATTGGATACCAATTTTACGAGATATTTTACCCGCTAGTTTATTAGAACAAGTCTCAAAGAATGAAAGCGATTTACTCTTTGTTCAGGAAGTATTAACAGATTTTCGGCTATTAGTCGATAGCTTAGAACAGCCAATATATAGGGATTCTGACCAAAAAGAGCAACAAAAATATTTTTCTGGTAAAAAGAGACAACATACACTGAAAAGTCTAATGTTTGGAATGCCAGAAGCTAAGGATATTGTAGAAGTAGAAATAGGTGTCCCTGGGCCAACAGCAGATATAAATTTGTTCCGTAAATCTCAAGAAAAATTTGATAAATCGCAACCTTTTGCGGGTGATAAAGGCTTTCAAGGAGGCGAAAATATCACTACTCCTCATAAAAGGAAACCAAAAAGAGAATTAACTCAACAGCAAAAGGAAGAAAATAAAGCTTTGTCCAGTAATCGGATATTTATTGAGCATTTAATACGTCTGCTCAAAATATTCCGGATTGCCTCACAGAGATTTCGGTTAAAACTTGAAACTCACGAGCAGATTATCTTAACAGTTTGTGGCTTGGTTAGATTAAGAATAGGTAGCTTAGTTTTACCAAATTAGCAACTAGAAATAACTAGATAATTTAGAAAATTAGTAGTTAATTTTTATGCCTCTAAACTATCAGTAACTATCTCAACCCCTTGTAATTACGTTTTGACGCAAATATCAAAGTTTTGTCTCAAAGCTTTGAACAGTCTGGCTTTGAAATTTTCGGACAAGTCTAATGGATCACGATTGCGGTTGTCACTTGAAACATAAAACGGCACTTATCCTTTAAGCGACAGGGTTACTCATATTATCGTTCAAATGCCATTGGTAGAGGGCTGGAAGCTGTTGAGGTAAGTTGCTCCTTTTGGTTTGGTGGAGTTCGCAAGGTAGTTGCTTCTCGGCTAGGATAATTCTCACTTTCCGAGCGGAAGGCGATCGCTGCGTATAGTATAAGGTTCGCGCCATCCATATCGCTGCTATAAATTCAGTGTTGCGATTTCCTATTTTAAATCTAATTGTGAATTGATGAAGTCAAGCGAGCGGCTAAAAGTATGTCCTGGAATATATGGTGTCCCATCACTACTACAGCGCAATCATAGTAATAGTTTTTGGCAAAAAAGTTGAAAGTATTACCTGATTAAGCTAGAAAGTTGCCAAGTGCAATGCTTAATCTTGGATTTAAACCCCGGTTTTCTGATTGATTTACAGTAGTATTTATGCTAACTTTTGCAAAGTCATGCTCATAGCAGAGCAATTCTTCAGGTAAATCGTTGTTCAACGGCTATAGCAAGATCGCACACAACGTGACTCAACATCTCAACAAAAAGTAGAGCAGACAGTATGACCAAATATGTAAATCTGGGCAAAACTGGACTAAAAGTATCGCGGATTACTCTAGGTACGATGACTTATGGCTCTCGGAAATTGCGCGAATGGGTATTAGAAGAAGAAGAAAGTCGCCCATTTATCAAACTGGCTTTGGATTTGGGAATCAACTTCTTTGACACCGCAGATGTCTATTCATTAGGGAAGAGTGAAGAAATTGTCGGGCGAGCATTGAAAGACTTTGCTCAACGAGATCAGGTTGTGATTGCGACGAAAGTACATGGTAAAGTCGGTGATGGGCCAAATGACCGAGGATTATCTCGCAAACATATTTTTGATAGCATTGATGCTTCTTTGCGGCGGCTACAGACAGATTATGTAGATTTATACCAAATTCACCGTTGGGATTATGAAACACCAATTGAAGAAACTCTAGAAGCACTACATGATATTGTCAAAGCAGGTAAAGTACGTTATTTAGGAATTTCTAGTGTTTTTGCATGGCAACTGGCGAAAGCCCTGTATACAGCAGACATTAACGGCTGGACTCGTTTTGTCTCCATTCAAAATCACTACAACCTAATTTACCGAGAAGAAGAACGAGAGGTGATACCTTTAGCAATCGATCAAGGACTTGGGGTTATTCCTTGGAGTCCTTTGGCGCGAGGATTTTTAGCAGGAAATCGCAGTAAATCAGACTATGGGCAAACACTACGCGCCAAAACTGACGAATTCGCTCACAATCTCTACTATCAAGATTCAGATTTTCAAGTAGTAGAGCGAGTAGTTGAATTAGCAGGAAAAAGAGGTGTTAAACCCACACAAATTGCCCTAGCTTGGCTATTGCATCAACCAGGAGTAACATCTCCCATCATTGGTGCTAGTAAGATAGAACATCTGAAAGAGGCTGTTGAGGCTGTTGATTTAGAGCTTTCTGAGGAAGAGCGCAAATTCTTAGAAGAACCTTACACACCCCATCCCATTTTGGGACATCAGCATCCTTCCGGTAATCGTCCGTAGAGGAAGTACTTAACTAAACCAATCGCTGGGTCAACTTTGAGCCAGTGCCATAGCAGGTAAGATTGTAGAATTTAGTGGTTAAAGCTGCTAATTCACCAGCTTCAAGTCTTCACGCTTGGTGTTTGAGCCCACCATCTTAATCAACTGCTGATTCAGGTAGTTCTGCGCTGAAACGTAAACGTTATCCCAAATTACAGGGTTACGGCAGATTTTACTCCCAACTGTATTACCAGCCAGTTTCTCCGACACCAAGTATTTCTTGTAATAGTTATTCCAAAGGTGTTGTAGAAAATCTTCAGCGAACTCATCAAAGGGAATAATCCAATTGTACTGCTCATCCAAAAACACCCGATAAGCGGCAACAATGGGCATGGCGATATCAGCAGGTGCAGCAAACCCAAACGAATATCGACTATCTGGCAGCAGCGTATTCTTGCGCGGGTCGATTGATGCGAGGTCAACTACTCCCTTTCGTCTGGGCTTGGTGATATGTTCCTCAATTATCTGAAACAGTCGTTGCTCGATCCATAAACCCTTGGGCAGTAGTGGCAACAGTTTCGACAGCCTTTGCCTTTCAGCTTCACTCAAGGATGGCGTATTGCTAACAGGTGGGTGTTTAGTTCTGCTTTTGCTGTCGGGATTGTATTTGTTCCTGTCCAGGCAGTTCATCAACTTAATTAAATGGTTAACGTTACACTGCGGACTCTTGGGCGCACCACTTTGGTTTTGGTAGTAAGCAATGCGGAATTTGGTTTCTTGCTCACGCTCTAGTTGGGCTAAAAACTGCTTGAGGAATTTGTAGTCACCCCTGGCGTTTACCTTAGAACGTGCATCTACAGGGGCTGAAGTGTTTGATGCCAGGGCGATATCTTTTGCCTCATCCTCACTTAGCCCAATGTGGATTGTAACTTTTACCCTGGCTCCCTTCAGGTCGTACTTATTTTCTCTTGCCTGCTGAAAAGCTAAAACTGTATGCCCCCCATTGATAATGCCATCGCTACCACCTTCGGATGCCTCAAGAATTTCTAGTTCTAGCTGGGTCTTTTTACTGTTGGGCTTGACCTTGTTGGCACACAGTACAATTCCACTATGTCGCTCGAAGAACTTTTCGGGTTCGTTTGTCAACGAGTCGTAGATTTGCTTGTATGTCGAGCTTTTACGGTTGGGTTCTCGAATATTTGGCTCTAGCGGCAGATCGGCGGGAAACGAATCTACGTGAACGGTAGCGATAATGCAGTGGGGGTTTGCATTGAAGAACTGGTCTACTTTTAATGTCCAATTCTTGGGCATAGTTTCTTGGGTGTGGGGAGTGCAGCTGATATTAAAGAAGAATACAAAATTTAGGAGCAAATGACACGCCTTGCGAACTCAAAGCTTTGATCTGCACATCAGAATTGAGAAACAATAAAGCGACGGGTTAAAAGCACATCACTTTGCCTTTACCATCTTAGGGGAGTATCCCTATATAATTTTGTTACGCTATTAAGCGAGATGACTCAACATTTATTAAGATACCTTCACGCACTGCATTTCCGGCAACAGTTGCAATTGCATCCCAGTCTTCATTGTTGTACAGCACACTCAACAATTCCTGTAATACTTGGTGATCACCAATCAATTCTTCGGAGTACAAATCATCACGCATCAATATACTTTCTAAGAAAGGAATAGCTTTTTGCTGTGGTAATTGTAGACGAGACAATAAACGTGTAGATGCAGTTTCAATAGCTTTCTCTTCCCCCACTCCCAGATTCCATCCCTGTAGCATCTGACGAATTTCTCGGTTGAGGGATAAACGTAGTATTGTCATCCTATGTAATAATGCCGGATTTTTCAGAAAGGCAACAAACACCCGATCATTACCCCAATCAAGTCCTGCACTTACATCGCAAGCAGCTTCATCTTCAGCACGAATTGCTGCTTGTATGGATTCATGGTTAAACAATAATTCAATTGCCTCTTCGACTGTAATATTTTCTTCCATATCCAGATTTTTTACTATTATCGGCCTAAGCGACCATATTCAAAATAAATCAAATTGTCCTTGTTTTCATCTGTTCCAAAGTTGTTCATCAATTGATTTTCATAGAATCGCACACTTCCAGGCAAGGAATGTAACCCTACCCTTCCACCATAGCCTAACTCGACACTTCTGACCCTGGCGTACCTTAACAGGTTAGTCCCCACACCGCGAAATTTCGGTGGACGTTGAATGAAGCTTCTATTCCAAGGTGCTGAAGCCAAAAATTCAACATATACTAGTTTTTGTCCGTATACTTGATGAGAAGCATGACGTTGAGTTTCTATTTTCATTAACCCTTGTGTGCTGCCTTCTGCTACGAGCGCATATCCTTCAAATTCCGAATTTCTTTTAATAAAATTAAATTTAAATAACCAGTCCCACTGTTTATCTTGGGTTTGATATTTTTGTAATTCCTCAGACCAGAAATTAACAAAATCATCAATGTGCTTGGGAGCTAATTCCTCAATAATACCCTGAATTGGAAGGTTATCAAATCCTCGGATTAATTCAATTCCAAAACTCACAAAATATACCTAAAAAATAATTTTCTATACACTGTTTTTAATATTGTATTAATAAGTTTAGATAAAAAACAAAGCGATAGGAAAAACCCTATCGCTTTGCGTTCATTAACCTAGAATCTCAATCACTTCACTCAAAACAGCAGCAGCGCAATCTCCTGTCGTCAAAAACACCCGCTTGCGCCAATCAATGATCTCAGTGAAGCACCCCACAGCAACCAATCGATCAGCCAACGAGAGGGCATTGACCAGTTCTATGCGAGGCTCACCAGCAATGAAAGACCGCCGCAGTGTGATACCTCCAGGCAGTTGTTGTGAATACTTCTCGTTTAGCACAAGCTTCACAAGTTCTGCTGGAGAAAGCAGCTGATTTTTCAAGCCGAGTTGCTCTCGCACCGTTTGGATATCTTGCGCCGAAATCACCCGACCGAGAATCTTCTGTCCATCGCTGGTTTGCAACCGAAATACTCGACTGCTGGTTTGCGGTAGTATCTTCCAAATAGGTAACAAAATGCCTGTTACCAAATGCAAGTAATCGGTAGTGAATCTGGGTAGCGCGTCCACTTCCTTTGACCACGCCGCGATGAACGCATCTTTCTCCGAAACCTGCTGCCACGCAGACGAATTCAATTGTTCGACCGTAACGCGAGTTTCTTTTTGCGATCGCATCAACAAAACCCGTGGAATAACACCACCATCACTGTCGAAGATGCTGTGTGTCGGAATTGCCACGGCTGCATTACCAGATTTCTCATTGATCATGAGTCTTCCCTGGTGCATACTAGCAAGCTCCAGCATCTCGTTAGCAGTTTTGATGTGGTTCCTTTGAGTGCGTTCTACCTTGAGATAGTTTGTTATGCTACCAGTGGCAGGGTGAGTGTACACAGCTTCTTGGCTTTCGATGGAAAACCGTTCTGCTCGGAGTGTTTCAACACCAGCCTCATAGATTCCGGCGGCGATGGCAGCCTCAATCTGCTGGCTCAAGAGTAGTTCAAACCTCTCGAAAATGATATTCTGCATATCAAATCGTAAAGCCAGTAGCCGATTGAGGAATTGCCGCAGGGGTGGAAGGTCGATTTTCATTCCGCCTTCGTGGGAGGTTAGCGATAGTCCGGTCATTTGCTCGAATTGCCCTAACGAGACTTCAGAAAACCTACCTTGATAGATTTGCCGAAATAACTCGTACAGCGCACGTTCGGCATATTGCGACTCCAGGTTATCCTTAGTATCAAAAATACCATTGCCCCCAGTTTGCCGTTGACCGCGAGTTAAAGCACCCAAGCTGTCCAGCCGTCGAGCAATTGTGCTGATAAACCTGCGTTCCCCGCGCACATTTGTCGTGACTGGTCTGAACACTGGTGCTGATGCTTGGTTAGTACGATGCGATCGCCCAAGCCCTTGAATAGCATTGTCAGCCCTCCAACCGGCTTCGAGTAGGTAATGTGATCGCCTGCGACGATTCACAGCATTTAAATCTGCGTGATAACTCCGACCAGTACCACCAGCGTCAGAGAAAATCAGAATATGCTTCTCGTCACCCATAAACGCCGCAGTTTCAGCAATATTCGTCCCTGAACCTCTAGAATCAACAAACAAGCGCCCGGAATCATCTTTGAGAACGCGTTTGCTACGACCTGTAACTTCGGACACTTGTTTGTGACCGAAGTGCCACAGCAGTTGTTCTAAAGCACCGGGAATTGGGTCGAGGCTGGCCAGTCGATCAATCAAGGCATCACGTAAACCCACAGCTTCTTGTGATATAACCGGAGAACCGTCTGCATCAAAGGCAGGTTCTGATCTCTGTTCTCCATCTTCTCCTGAATGAATGGAATGCAAGTGTACGGGAAAGGCACTAACTAAGTAGTCAAGAACATACTCACGGGGTGTTAAATCAAGGTTAAGCTCCTTCCATTCTTCAGCCGGAACCTCATCAAGCCGCCGCTTAAGCAGTTCTTCGTTGGTGGACACGATTTGAATGACAACAGCAAGACCTTGAGCTAAATCATTCTCAATAGCTTTGATCAGGGTAGGGCATTTAATCCCGGTCAGCAAATGGTTAAAGAACCGTTGTTTGTGGCTCTCAAATTGAGACATCGCACTCATTTTGGCAGCACGATTATATGTTTTAGCACCAGTGATGTTACAAGCCTCTAATGCTTGATTAAGATTATTATGAATAATTTGGAAAGCATCGGAATAGTTATTGTAAATCCGTTCCTGCGTCGGCGTTAGTTCGATTTCGAGAGTCTGATATTCAACGCCATCGAAGGAAAGCGATCGCGCCAAATACAAACCGAGTGCCTTGAGATCCCGTGCAACAACTTCCATCGCGGCAATACCGCCAACAGAGATAGATTCAACGAAATCCTCACGGTTGGTAAACGGGAAATCACCTGTTTGCCATAACCCTAAGCGATTAGCATAAGAGAGGTTTGAAACTTTCGTTGCTCCGGTGGCAGATACGTAAACAACCCGTGCCAAGGCAAGTGCATTTTGCAAGCGCAGCCCAACAATGCCCTGTTGTGATGCTGCAACCATACCGAGCGTTCCTTCTTGCGCCATCGCATTTCCCATGCTGTGGCACTCGTCAAATGAAATGACACCCTCAAAGTCCTTACCAGCCCACTCAACAATTTGCTTAAGTCGGCTTTTGCCGTTCTTTTGTGAGCGCAGAGTTGAGTATGTGCAGAATAAAATCCCTTGAGTGAATGGGATTGACTCACCTAGCTTGATGTTCGAGAGGTCGATTATGTCTCGCTCAGTACCACCCAGCGCACACCAATCTCTACGTGCGTCTTCAATTAATGCAGCACTTTTGGATACCCAGATTGCTTTTCGCCGTCCCTGACACCAGTTATCGAGGATGATACCTGCACACTGTCTACCCTTACCCGCACCAGTACCATCGCCCAAGAACCAGCCACGACGGAATTTCACGGAGTTTTCTTCGTTGTTGGCTGCTACAGCTACATTATCCCATGAATCGTCCACAATATAAGACCCGGAGAGAAACTCAGAGTGCGCTTGACCCGCGTAAATCACGCTCTCAAGCTGTGCCTCTGACAACAAGCCTTGAGTAACAATGTTTTGTGGCAGATGTGGTTTGTAAGATGGTGCTGGTGGGGATACTAATGCTAAAGCCGCACTTTCACAAAGTAATGAGGGATGGGGTAAAGCGTCTTTGATTCTGATGCGTTGTGGTCGGTAGGTTTCATAGAGAGTATCCTTTAAACCCTCATTGGCAACCCACTCAACTACTTCATACTCCAGAACTACTACATCGGGAATTTCTGCGGAGGGTTCTGGTTGAGCTACCACTGTACGCTTTGTCGGCAGTTTAACAACCTTCGTTGCAACGACAGCAGCTTTCATAGTTGCAACATTCCATTGCGAACGCCCAGGCAACTGCTCAATCAACGCTAGTATTTCAGGCAAGTCCAGGGTTTCTCGAATGCAAGGAATGTTGCCGGGGTTAGATGCTGGGACTTTATCAATAACGGTAATTCGGGTTTCGATTGTTGTCCCATGCTTGGCGTAAGCTTTTCCACTGACCCCAACCGAAAGCATCACCCTTGCATTTTCCTGCCACTTAACAAAAGTTTCTCGCCAAGTGGGGTTAGCAGGTGAGAACCAATTGGCTGTAATTGTCACCAACCGCCCACCGTCTGCCAACTTTTGTAGTGCAGAGTTGATGTGCCGAGGAGTTGCATCTGGGTTGCGATCGCCGATTCTTGGAGATGAGGAAAACGGCGGGTTCATCAGCACAACCGAGGGCTGAGTCTTGCCAGCCAAATAATCGTTAATCTGCTCGGCATTCACAGAGAACAATGGAGTGCCAGGGAATAGCCGCCGCAGAATTTTGGTTCTATCGGGTGAAAGTTCATTCAGCATCAAACTTGCACCGTGTACTTTGGCGAACTGAGCCAGAATCCCAGTACCAGCACTTGGCTCAAGCACTAAATCGTTGTTAGTCACTTGTCCAGCCAATGCCACCAAGTACGCCAGTGGTAGTGGAGTCGAAAACTGCTGGAGTTGCAATTGTTCCTCGCTGCGGCGGGTGTGTGTGGGGCAAAGGGATTCGAGCAGTTGCAATTGCTCCAAGGGATTTTGAGTAAGTCCCTGGTTACGAAGGTAGAGGATTAGTGCAACCTCAACAGCTTCATAAGCATCTTTCCACAACCACTTGCCCTCAGCCGCAGTGCCGTGAAAGTGGCGATTCATCTGCGATTGAATAGTTTTTGTAGCAATAGGGCGATGAGCAATTAGTGATTTAGCGAGTTCTTGAGCAACGTTGAGGATTGACTGCCCGTAATCTAAAACTGTTTGCAGGTCGAATAGGCAACCCTGTGTAGCGAATTGGCTGACCATGACTATTATATATAGATATAATTTTCAAAAAAATTTGGCGTAGCCGATGTTGAAGAGTGAACAAAGCAATCAAATTAGACTTAACTGCTTAGAGTTGATTTCTTGTGGATGCTCACGTTCGAGCCACTCAAAAGCACATTCCAGGTTGAGTAAGAATTCTCGCCACTGTTTGGGTTCGGGGATACCAGCAGATGTTTGAGCCGCAGCATATTTGTTGACTAACTCGGCCAACTCAATCATGTTCGAGTACGCATCGAATGCCAATTGGTTGCATTGTTGTCTAACTCGCCGTTTGACTCGTTCCGGGGAGGTTTTCCAGAATATGCTCCAAAAAAGCTTGTGATATTCTCCAGACAGAGCAATTGCCCTTCTCAAATGCTCTCTAGCAACTGCAAACTGAGGATCAACTGGGGCGTATTGGAGGGCTACGACTAAAGCACAGTGAGCCGCTTGCATTTTTCTAATTTTTGAAACGACAAGAAAGAGCGATCGCACTGTTGGGTTGCGATCGCTCTGTTTGGGAACCAAGTTATGAGATTAAGCCGCAGCAGACTTGGGAGATTTACGAGGCGTTACGGCAGTTTTGGGCTGGTTAGTTTTGCTGGTTTTGGTAGACTTTGGTTTAGTGGATTTACTAGATTTGGTAGTTGCCCTAGCTTTCGGTTGAACAACAGAAGCTGCTGGCGGTAGCAGTTTTAGTGTAGGGAATTGAAGTACAACAGTTTGCTGTATTGGGTTTGGTGTAATTTCTGTAAGTTCCCAAGGATCTGGCAGTTGCGCGAACTGTAGTTGTTCCTCTGCTTCTGGTACAGCGATGGGGGAAGCTGCGATTACTTGATGTGATGTATCGACAGGTGCAATCGCAGAATATGAATATGGGAGCCAAAACAAGCCGTTTGCGAAGTCTACGAACACAAGGCTAACAAAGCCCATGAAAGTAACTTGAATTGCCAAGGACAAGATTGATTGAATATCCATAATTTTTCTCCTGAAGTACGAGAGATTCTCATTGGCGACTAGCGAAGCGTTTGAACAAAATGCTTATGAGAAATTAGGCAGTAGTAAAAGATTTAGGGACAAATTCTAGGTGTGGAGAATTGAATTTGTACCTGCTTGATACTCACTCTCAAAATTGGCGTAGCCCAAAGGAGAAATTGCTCTACAAATCTGTAGTGATAACTGGGCAAATAGGCTAAAAAATCTGATGAGAAAGGCTAAGATGCAGATTGGTGCTGAACAACTTCCAACCATTAAGCCGTAGTAAACGAAACAATGGCAAGTAAAGAAATTTTCGTTAAAGAGTACACAGTCCGAGCGCACAAACGTCAGATACACACGCGCACATTCAACTTCGTCTGTAAACAGTGCGAACAAACAACTTCTCGTGAGACGTATGGGCCACGCCCTCTGTACTGCGAAACCTGTCGTCCTCCAGGGCCGCCTAAGAAATCCTCTGTTGCTGCACCTGCTAAGAAAGGTAAGCCCAGGGCTAAGGTTTATCGCAGTGATGTTGACTTTCAAAAGTCTTCGTAAGGCGATCGCTGCCGCAGCAAATAAAATGCTTCTGGATGAGATCACCAGAAGCATTCAGTATATTTCACTTGGCAATTGAACAGATTCTTAGCACAATTGTACTACTAGGCAGGTGTTTTGTTAACCCGTAGCGATGCCTTCTCCTGTCGGAGACGCTGCGCGAACGGCCGGCAACCCTAAGAGGGAACGCCTACTCAATCTTCCAAGCATCGAACAAGTTGGAGCTTTAATTGGTGTGGTTTCTCTTCCTTGAACAGTGGTTTTCTCTGTCAGGTACAAGTCTCTCTCTACAAAGTTTTGAAGCCAATGTGATGCTTTGTTTTCTGTCAGGTTTTTTAGCAGAAGTTTTCGCGCCTCGCGTATATTCTTGCGTTTTAAAGTAGACTCATCTTATCCTCAAAGTTAAAATTTACGGGATTAAAAGTATCTAGTTACATCTGTAATTATTATCTGTGACTAAAATTATTGCGCTTTTTAACCAAAGCGGCGGTGTTGCCAAAACAACGCTAACTCAAAACTTAGGCTACCATCTAGTCCTTAAAAAACGTCGGGTACTGCTTGTGGATTTAGATCCGCAGGCCAGCTTAACTACTTTCATGGGTCTTGAGCCTGATGAATTGGAGGGAAGCATTCAGCAAGCAATTGTTGATAATAAACCCTTGCCTATATATCCTGACTTGATTCACAGTATGGCACTAGTTCCTGCTGATATTAATCTTGCCGCCTGTGAAATGCAACTGGCAGGTGCGATCGCCAGAGAATATCGTTTAAAAAATGCGCTCTCCTCAGTGCAAGAGCAATATGACTTCATTCTGATTGATTGCCCTCCTTCTTTAGGATTACTTAGCATCATCAGTTTGACAGCAGCTACTCATATTCTTGTCCCTATTCAATGTCAGTTTAAATCTTTTAAGGGAACCGAGCTTCTACTTAATACAGTTGCTCAAATTAGGGGAAATACAAACCCTAGTCTACAAATTGCCGGGTTTGTTCCTACTATGTTTGATAGTCGTACTGCACAAGAATCACGTACTGTCAAAGCTGTGCAAGAACAGCTATCAGATATTGCGACTGTGTATCAACCTATTCCTAAAAGTATTGCTTTTGCTGATGCCTCGGAACGTAGAGTACCCTTAATATTATTTGATAAAAATCATCCTGCCGTCAGCATACTTCAAAAAATTGCTAATAGCTTAGATAAACTTAAAATTTAATTGTGAGTAGCAAACGCAACGAACCCTACACCTCTATTAAAAAACCAGTCAATTTACTGTTTGGTACTACAACTGGTACGCCCTCAGATGGTCAAGATAACAGTAGTCTTACTGTTGCTATCAATAAAATCAACATTCCTTCATCTCAGCCTCGACGTTACTTTGATCCTCGAAAGCTTGAAGAACTATCAAATTCAATTAAAAAGTTTGGTATCCTTCAGTCTCTAGTAGTTCGCCAACTCAAGAATGGAGATTATGAGCTAATCGCTGGGGAAAGACGTTATAGGGCAGCAATAATGGCTGAACTTACAGAAGTTCCTATTATTTGCCAAGATATGGACGATGCAACTGCATATCAAGTACGCATTGTTGAAAATCTCCAACGTGAAGACCTTAATCCTGTAGAAGAAACTGAAGGTATTCTCGAATTATTAAGCTTGAGATTAGTTCTAAGTGTTGGCGAAACTATTAAATTGCTGCAAAGAATGGAAAATGAAGCTAAGGGAAAAGTTACCCGTAACGTTACAGGTAATGCTCAAGCTTCAGTAGTCGAGGAAATTTTTGTAGCTTTGGGAATGCAATGGGAATCATTTGTTCGCAATCGTCTTCCTTTGCTTAATCTGCCGCTAGATGTTTTAGATGTACTCCGCCAGGGGCAGATCGAATACACAAAAGCAAGAATGATCGCCCGAATTGCTGATAAAGAAATACGAAGCCAATTTTTGAAAGAAGCGATTGCTTCTAACCTATCTTTAAACGAAATCAAGCTTAAAATTAAAGAAATCGGACAGCAGTCTCAATCTGACTCAACAAACTCTTTAAATGATCGTGTAAATGATACTTTACGACGCTTTAAAAAGACTAAATTGTGGGACGACCCTAATAAAAAAGCAAGGGTAGAAAAATTACTATCTCAAATCGAGGCTTTGATCAATGAAGACTGAATATGAAATCTACTAAGTGATCATCTAAACCACCGAAATAACGATCTGTTCTAACTCAACCATAATTTAACCTGATTGTAGCTGATAACCCAATAGAGAAACATTCAGAATAGCAGCCTGTGTCTACACCTGAGAAATGAGAGCAGCCAAACAGCGAATTGGCGCTCGCTTTGTCCAACAACTAAACCGGAGCCAATACTTTTCGGATAAGGAATTCACTCGTGTTCGCGTAGCGTCTCCTTTAGGGGTATCTTGGGAGCAAGGGAGAATTGACAGTACCCTCTCCCCTACCCCTGCTATCTCAATAAAGAGATATCTTAATCGAAAGGTATTGAACCCGGAGCAACAATCTAAACCACCCAGACCACTAAACCTCGAACTCAAATGCAGCGTTAGCAGAGAGGTTTCAACATCTCAAGTTTTTAGACTGCAATAAACCAGAAGAGCAAGTAATTTTTGAATGCTGGCACTGTCAACAAGTAATAATTAGTGAGTTTAGGGTAGAAGCAATAATGGAGGAGTTTAAAGGAAAGCCGTCTATAACTCCGGTGAACGTTGAATGCCCTAACTGCGGTAAGACTGCAATCAAGTTAACTACAGGAAAGGGACTATCGATACAGCGATACCTTAACTTTAGTAGTGATGATGCTACAAAGATTCAATTCAGAATTA